>JBAYIN010000003.1 GCA_041665585.1 Patescibacteria group bacterium
AAAAGTCGTCGCCGGAAATATCATCCTGCGCCAAAAAGGCATGAAATATGAGCCGGGAACGAATGTCTACGCCGGCAAAGATTTTTCCCTGCACGCGACGATTGACGGTCAGGTGAAGTTTTCGGAGAAGCGCATTCTGAAATTCAACGGACAGAAAAAACGCAAAACCATCGTCGCGGTCGCGGCGGTGAAATAAAGCTCAGACGAATTTAGCGAACGCACCCTTTGCGAAAAAGGCTTTTTTGTGCTAAAATCTTCAGATTTAAAAATAAGACTTGTCAACAAACCCTGACATAAATACCGAAGCGCTGGACTCAGTCGGAAAAATTGATGCAGAAAAATCAGTACTAGATTTTCAAAAACTGCGACAATTAAGCAAGGAAGTTGAGAGGTCTTCCGTGAACCAAAAAACTGCTGCTGACGCTGAAAATCTTCTGCTTGCTTATCAAGATCCAAATTTATTTTCTAAAGATCCAACTACGATAGTTCCGAAAAAAAAGACGAAGTGGGTTTCGCCACGCTCACCGGAAAAAACTGAACCCGAAGCAAAATTTCGGAAAATCAATGGATCTGTCTCTGATGCAATCTCCGATTCTAACGCTGAAAACTCGAAAATTTACGGCAAAGATATTTTGCAGACACCTGATGACAAATCAAATCTCACGCGCGGTCTGGTAGAACATCTGAAAAAAATTAATAACGGCAAAGCAATTTATTCCCCCGATGATGAAATCGCGGTTTGGGTAAATAATTCTAAACCATGCTTAAAATTTCGACGCCACAACGAAACCAAGATTGTAATTATTCGACCTTAATTTCCGAGTAATTCGCGCGAAATTTTGAAAACATCACCTGCACCCATGACAATTACGACGCCGTCTTTTTGCAAATTCGCTTTCAGCCAGTCGACTGTCTTGGTGAAATCTTCGGTGAAAATCGCTTTGACTCCAGACTTGGCAATCTCGTCAGCGAGATCCTGACCGGAAATTTTATTGGCGGAACTCGCCTCTTCGCGCACAGCATAGATATTTGGAATCACGACTAGATCAGCGTCGAGGAAGCTCAGTCCAATCTCGGTCAGCATTTTTTGGGCGCGATCCAGCTGGTGCTGCTGATAGACGACGATAATTTTTTGGGTAGGAAAACGCTCGCGCGCCGCCTCCAGCGTCGCGATAATTTCGGTCGGATGATGCGCGTAATCGTCGAAAATTTGGGCGCCGCGGAATTCTCCGCGCAGCTCGAAACGCCGCTCCCCGCCCTCGAAATTCTCGAGCCCGGTAGCAAATTTTTCTGAATCAAGCGCGAGCAACTCACCGACGACGAAAGCTAGCTTCGCGTTGCGACGATTCATTTCACCCGGAATCTTGAGCGCGAAATGCTCGAGCACTTCGCCTGCGTCGAAGAAATGCGGCGCAGCGGCAATGATTTTTTCCAGATTCTGCTCGTGTGAATTCGCAACCAGCACACCGTCACTCGGCAGCTTCCCGACAAATTCGACGAAGGCTGATTCGTAATCCGCCCAGTTTTTGTAATAATCGAGATGATCCGGCTCGGCATTCGTGACGACCAAGATCTGCGGATCGAAATTCAGAAAGGCGCGACGATATTCACACGCCTCGATGACGAACCAGTCCGAATTTCCAAGTCGCGCATTTTGATTGTCGAGCAATTTCAGATTCGTGCCGACGAGACAGGAAATATCTGCGCCTGCCGCGAGACAACCCGCGAGGATGAGGCTCGTCGTCGTCGTCTTGCCGTGCGTGCCCGCGACCGCGATTACTTTTTTGCCAGCAAGAAATTGACCCAAAGCCTGCGGATAGCTGAGAATTTTGAGACCGCGCTTGGTCGCCTCGGCAATCTCGGGATTAGCCGAATTCGCTGCCAAGGTGTGGACGACGACCTCGCAATTCGTTGGAAGATTCTCAGCTGCTTGCGGCGTAGAAATAGCAAATCCCTCACTGCGCAACTTCGCGACAATCGGCGAAGCTTCGGCATCGGAACCACTCACACTCTTGCCGGAATCACGCAAAAGCCGCGCCAGACCAGACATCCCGATTCCCCCGATTCCAACGAAATGAAAATTATTTTCAGAAAGCATCGATTAATTTTGGATAGTTCAGTGAAGTATAGCGCCAATTTCCCGGCAATCCATGCTTGAGAAAATTTTCCACCGTATATTGGAGACAATTTTCAAAATCGCGGTCGCCACGGATTATGTGGTCATGGAAAGATTTTTGCCATTGAAATTTTGGCAAACTGTTTTTAATCCTCTCTTTGAAAATTTGGACTTTCTCACCATGTCGAGAAATGATTTCGGATAAATTTTTAAATTCATCCCGCAGGCGACATTGGCTAATGTCGCCTTCAGCTGAATGCCCGCTTATTTGATTGGCATTTCTCGAAAAATGACGCTTCAGAAATTGCATCACGCGCGATAAATTCTCATTCCCTCTCGGACGAAAAACCATGTGAAAATGATCCGGCAACAAGCAAAATCCAAATAGGTCGAATTCCTTTATCTTTTTGCAAAACCCCAATTCCTCAATCCATAGTTCGCAGAAAAAATCTTCTCTGAAAAATGGAAAATTATTCTTCGTCTTGCATGTGACGAAATAAATCGCATCCGAAGAATAAATCCGTTTCTGAGAATTTTTGTGGAGCACGCCGGTATTTTAGCTCAGGATTTCAGCGGGACTATCCTCAAATTCTATTCCCAGTTTTTTCACTCTCTCCAAAATAAACACTGCAAGGTCTGAAAAAAGCAGCACTCGTTCTATCCTTTGTCTCAAACTAAAACGACTACCGCAAAACGATTCGCAAATTCCGTCGGTAAGTATATTCAGACGCGGTGCATCTTCCGGGAAGAGCGTAATCAAAGAGGTCAGATCTAACATAAAAGAACTCATGCCGTCGGTAATTTGGCGATTTCTATCGACTGGTGATAGTTTTCTGTCACTAGCTATACCTTTAATTTGCGCCAAAAAAACCGGCAAGCTTCTGAGGTGTTGGACTTGCCATTGAATAGCTTTTAATTTCGTGCCAGCCGGCTGCTTACTTTCATTCGCACATCTCGGCTCTTCGGTTTCGCATGTGCCCAGACCAGCACCACTCGAACAATCTAGCATCCTAAAAATAAATTAGAGAGCTGATTTTAAGACAATTATAAAAAAGTGTAAATTAATACATTTTCTTCACTTCAATCTTATTGAAAAAATAATTCAAAATCTCACTCGCAGTCTTGCCTTCCTTCGCCAGACCAGCCGCGCCACGACCCGAGACGCCGACACCGTGACCGCGCGCATTGTCCGGACAGCGCACGCCCGCGTCCGCGGAAGTCCCGCCGCAACTCCACGGATCTTCGACGACTTTTACGAAGTCGAAATCGACCGCACCCCAACCAGCCGCGACAGAGGTTTTAGTAACACCACTGGAGCTCGTGAAATAAGGCGTTTTCGCGACGCGTCCCTCGAAAGTGACAACCTGACCGCGCGTCGCCTGGACGATGTCCGGCAGTCCGCCCGCGATTTCGTAATTGTAGCCGAAGTATTGTTGGAAGCGCGCCGGTGAATCGTCACCGTCCCAGGCTTTGCCGGGAAATTTGCGATGCTCCGGTCCGATGTAATAAAGCGCGTAACTGCGCGCGAGAATGACCATCGTCTTTTTCTTTTCGACTGGATCGCTCGGCGAAGCTTCGGCGATGCCAGCGAGATACTCTTCGAGCGACAGCTCATTGATCAAAACCAAAGTGTCGCCCATGCGCCGCACTTCGAGAATACCGCGGAATTTGTTGTAATTCACTTTGCCATTCCAATTCGGATGCCACCAACTCGGCACTTCGAGAATCGTGTCGCCCTCGGGCAAGACGCGCACATACTGACCGTCTTGTAATTTGTCGAGCGAAAAATCAGCGAAACTGCCGCGGAAAAGTGTCTTGCCAAATTGCTCAATCGCAAATGGTCCTCCGCCAATCGTGATCTTGGTCGCTTCGAGTCCGAGCTTGAGGCGAATCGCCGGTCCGGCCGACGCATCCGTCACAACAGGTGTCGCTGCTGCTGGCTCGGTGGAGCTGGTGGAATTCGCCGCACTGGCGGAGCTTTCCGAACTAGCGGAAGTTTCTGGTTGCGCAGAGGTTTCTGGTTGCGCGGAATTGTCCGAACTCGTGGAACTCTCGGAATTGGCAGTGCTTGGCGCATCTGGTTTTCTGACGGCAATGTTAATTTCCTTACCGCGGATGCGACCGAGTCCGCGCAGCATCGGCGCGACGCATAAATTCTCGAGCAAAGCGTCCGAACTCTTTTTGATCACGAAACGAAAAGTCCCGACACTGCCAGGTGTGACCGATGCCTCAATCAGCTTCGCCGGCTGAGTGGCGGACAGCCAGCTGCTCGTCGCGAGCGACGACGGTTCGGCCGGCAAGTTTTGGAGCAGAACATCGCGCGCATTCCAGGTCACATTGCCCGTGTTTTTGAGTTTCAATTCGACCTCCGCCGTCGCGCCCTTCGCAAGAGTGAAAGTCGGCGGTGCGGTGACGAGCTCGCCCGTGAGGCGTGGCGGATTCACCTCGACCAAGAAATCAATCGGCGTCATTTCCTTGATTTTGCCAGCCGTCCAGAGCGGCTGCAGCGTGAGCAGATATTTGCCCGCCTGAGTCGAGGCAGTGACAGGAAATTCGACTTTGACGACCGCGTTTTGTGCGACCTTGTTCGGTAATTTCAAATTACCGGTGCCAATTTTCGCACCTTCATTGGTCAAAATTTTCAGCGCGAAAGCTTCCGGTGTCCAATCAACCTGCGAAGTATTACGGAATTCAAGCGAGAGATTCTTGGTCTCGCCCGGCTCGAAACGCAAATCCGCGCCGCTCGATTTACCGAGAATTTCTCCGGAAAAACGCGGCTCACGCACGGAGATGTGAAATTGCATGCCGTAATCCGGCAAGACCAAACCGCCGCGCGCCGCCGGCTGGAAGCCGAGATAATAACGCCCCGCCCGTGACGGCGCAGTGAGATTCATTTTGAAATTCGCGGTTCCACCGGGAGGCGTGTCCCCCGTGAGATAGCCGACAATCGCGGAATTCGTGAAAGGCGAAATCGAACCATCCGTCGTCTGCAAAACCATGCGGCTCGCTCCGCTCGCTTTCCAAGTGAAATCCGATTTGTTTAAAACGGTAATCTCAGCCTTGCCGGTCGTCGCTGGTGCGAAAGGCTGCGGCGGCCAAAGCGCGTTAATTAATTGGTAATCGAGCTTCGTCGGCTCGAGCACATTCACGACGAGATAAAATTTGCGCAGCTCCTCAGAGCCAATCTGAAGCGCAAGTCCGAAGCGGTAGCGTCCTGGTTTCGCGGCGGCAGTGAGCGGAATGCGGAGGTCGGCCGTCCCGCCACTCGCGACAGCCGAAGTCAATTTGACGGCGAATTCCGAACCGCCCGCAATCGCGACACCGGTTTTGTTGCGCAGGATTTCGGCTTTCGCGACGACGATTTGGGAGCCCGCCGGCCAGGCTTTTTGCCCGACATTTTTCAGCTTAAATTTCGCAGTCGCCTCACCGAAAGGCTGCACATTGACCGGCGAATCTTTTTCGAGAATGCTGAAATCGTAATCCGCCGCGCTCATTTTGTTGCCGCGCGCGTACGCCATCGCATCGGCGGCGAGCTTCGAAAGATAGGAATAAAGTGAATTCCCCGGACAAACCGTCGCGCCGTAATCGCGATGACCGACGAGATTGCGCGTATTCGCTCCGTGAAAATCAGAGAATTCGTCAAGATCCAGTCCGTAAAAATTCGCCAACTCACCGAGCAAGCGCGTACCTGATTCGAGCGCGTCCGCAGAGGGCATGGCGTTTTGAAAATTGCCGATGAACGCAACGCCGATAGTATCTATATTGGCGCAATAAGTGTGCCCGCCGACGACGAAGTCACCACCACTCCGTCCTTCGTAGATATTGCCGAGCGGATCGATCAGGAAATTGTAGCCGATGTCACCCCAGCCGCGCGTCCGGGCGTGGTAATAATAAATCGCCTGCACGAGAATCTCGGCATCGGCCTTGTCGAATTTGTTATCACCGTTCAGGTCTTTTTCCCCGCTCTCCGCAGAATGGTGGACGATGATTTTTTTGACTTCGGTGGAGTAAGTGCGCGGCCACTGCAGCTCCTCGCCGGTCGAATTCGTGGTGATTTTGCGACCGTCTGTCTGGAATTCGTCGGGATGATTCGCTATCCAGTCTGTGCATTTTTGATTCGCCGTCGCACTCGACGCCCCCGCCTCTTCGTCGTCCACTTTGAGGAGCAAATTTTCATCCGCACCCCATTCGTCCCGTGCGACGATGCCGAGTTCTTCCATCTGCGCCGCTGCCGCCGGAATCAAATTCCACGGCTCACGCACTGACAAATTTTTCGTTTCGACAGTGAAGTCGTGCGCTCGCGCACCCACCGTACCGGAAAGCGTGAGGTCAAATTTCCACGCTGCGGCGAGTGGTGTCACCGCGAAACCTGAGCAAGCGGAACCCTCGCACTCGATTCCGAGATCGCGCTCTGCAAGCTGTCCGCTTCCGTCAGCGACTTCGAAGAAAGCGCGCGCTGTCGCAGTCGCCTCTCCGTCGAGCGTAAATTTGAAAAAGAAAGCGTTGAATTCGCCCGCACGAACGAGCGGCGAAACGAAGCTCGCCGAATTCGCAGCTGTGGGGATTTCGACAACCACGGTAGTGAGGTCGAAATTTTGACACGCCGAAAGAAAAACGAGCGAGATAAATGCGAAGAAGAGTTTTTTCATTGCGGGCAACTTTTTATGCAGGAATGATTCTGCCAAAAAATCGCCCGCAGCTCAACTCCAATAATAGTTCGAGGTCATTGGTTCGGAGGGTTCGGATGGTCATTGGTTCGGAGGGTTCGGATGGTCATGGGTCAGTTGGTTGTTGGCGTCATGCAAAACAGCGCGAAGAAGGAATGTAATTTTGTAATTTTTAAATAAATCTTAATTTCTAATTTTTAAAATTTGGATTCAGGACTTATTTATAAAATTAAAAATTGTAAAAATTTAAAAATTTGCAGACTCCCGCGAGCTTAAGAAATGACTGACTCAACCACTCAATGACCAACCACTTCCATGCTTCATGCTTCATGTTTCTGGGTTTCAAAATTCGGGTTAGAATGCTCCGGAATTTATGAAAAGTAGCGAGGTCATCAAAATCGCGTGGCAACTGACAAATGCTAAAAAAAGTCTGGTTTGGTTCGGCATCGTGCCGACTTTTTTCACGACGCTGGTGGGGCTCGGCTATTTTTCGTATCAATTCATGGCGTTCGAAACCTCGCCTTTTTTTGGGAATAAACATTTTGATTTTACGAAAATCAGTGGATTGGTTTTAGATTTTGCCGGACAACATTCCGGACTAATCATCTTCGGAATCATCCTAACAATTATTGTTTTGCTGGGTTATTTCCTGGTGCCACCACTCACGGAAGGCGGATTGATCGGACTCGTCGCCGCTTTTCACAAGCAAAAAGAAGGCGTGGAAATCCACGACGGAATCATAATCGGCACGCACCATTATTTGCGGATGTTTGAATTCGGCATGGCAGTCAGCACTTTCAGTTTTTTCGAATTTTTGACAATTACCTCAATGACAATCCGTCACCTCGGACTGCCTTTTTGGCTGCTGATTTTACTCGGTGTCCTTTTTGTCGTTTCGATTTTGTTCGGTTTTCTCTTCATCTACGCTGCCAATTTCATCATACTTGAAAATCGGAATTTGACCCGCGCACTCGGCGGCAGCGCGAAACTCGTGATTTCGAATTTTGGCAAAACTTTTTTGATGTGGTTTCTGATGTTTCTGATTTCGATTCGTGTGCTCATCAATGTCATCCTAGTTTTTTTAATTCCACTATTAATTGCCTTTGTCACGAATTTTTTTGTCAGCCAAGTCGCACTGATTCTCGGAATCATCCTCGCGATTGTCGCCGGACTCATCGTCGTCGGCATCGCCTCGTATCTCGGTGGCGTACTGCATGTCTTCACGACCGCCGCCTGGACGATTACTTTTCTCGAGCTCGACCATCAGCGCGCCGAAAAATTGCTCGAAAAATAATTCACCACTAAACTTCCAACCCGATGTTTCAGAAATTCGCTACTTTCGTGCGCTGGACGCTCGTCCTGATTGGGATTTACATCGTTTTCGAAATTTTAAGCGGAGCTTACGCAATCGTGAGTGGCGGCAGCTTCGTCGACCTGATTTGGTTTTTTGCGGGTAACCTCCATACCGACACGGAAGGTCGCACGAATATTTTGCTGCTCGGCACCGGCGGTGAAAATCACGACGGCGGCGGCGGCGAACTGACCGACTCGATCATCGTCGCAAGCTACAACCATGAATTAAACACGCTTTCGATGCTTTCGATTCCGCGCGATTTTTGGGTGGAAGCGAGCGATGGCGGTGGCATGCGCGTCAATAAAATTTACGAGTACGAAAGAATCCAGCTCGACGACGAGCAAGCGGCACTCGAGTCAGTCGCGAAAATGGCAAGCTCCATCGCCAATGTGCCGATTCATTATTATGTGAAAGTTGATTTCACGGCTTTCAGTGATTTCGTCGATGCGCTCGGCGGAGTGAAAATCACGGTCGATGAAGCCATCGATGACCCGTATTATCCCTGCGAAAATTTGGTCGACTACTGTCCGTTCTCGATCGCTGCCGGTACGCAGACGCTCGATGGTAAGACTGCGCTGGAATACGCCCGCAGCCGCAAGACGACGAGCGATTTCGACCGCGCCGCACGCCAGCAAAAAATCATCGCCGCGCTGCGCGAGAAAGCTTTTGAAAAAGATATTTTAACGAGTCCAACCAAGCTGAAAGCGATTTGGAGCATCTTCGAAGAGCGCGTCGCGACGAATTTACGCTTCCGGGAAATCCTGATGCTCGGTAAAATCGCGGATGAATTCGACAAACAAAATATGGCGACAATCGTACTGAATGACGAGCCGACTGCAGTCGGTGGAGTCCTCTATCCGCCGGATCGCGCCGACTACGGCGGCGCGGCCGTACTGCTCCCGCTCGGCAACGATTTTTTGAGAATTCACGCAATCACAAATATCCTTTTCAATCATCCGCGCGTCGCCATCGAACAACGCGCCATCGAAGTGCTAAATGGCAGCGGTCGGGGTGGCATCGCCGAGCGCGCCGCTTACGCGCTGAATCGCTACGGGCTGAATACGAAGCGGGTCAATAATTATCCGGGCGGCAAACTCCCCGAGACGACGATTTATATTTACGAAGAAAGCGCGCGCGAAACTGCGGAGATTTTGCAGGGCTTCGTCGGCGGTCAGATCGAATTCGGACCAGTCGAACTGCAAAAACGCGGCTTCGACATCTCGCTCGTCCTCGGTCAGAATTGGAAAGACCTGGAATAAATGATTGAATGTGAAAATATGTAAATGATTCAGTTAGGAAGTGAAAAATTTTTATTCCCGACCTGTTTCAAAATGCGTGGATTTAATCTTTTGAAATATCTATTCCCCTTCCCTCAGGGAGGGGTTAGGGGAGGGCGAAAAGTTTCGTGTGAATTCCCGGAGAACGCAGATCTGCGTTCTCCGCCAGCGGCACGAAGTTGCTAACCCGCAATCCAATCAAACAAAAAAAACGCGTATTGATTGAATCATTGGATTATTGAATCATTCGCACATTCTCACATTGAATCAATGAATCATTTTCACATTTCCTAGTGTCGTCCGCGCAAATGACGATTCTTCTCCGCGATGCGTAAACGCGCAATCGCGTGCAGTAGGGCTGCCTGCGCTGCCGCGACCTCTGGCTCAGACTCAGCTGCCTCGATAGCTTTTTTGGCACGCTCACGCGCCTCCTCCGCAGCTTTTTCGTCAATTTCGGAAACTCGTTCGGCGACATCCGCGAGCACGCGGCACTCATTCGTCGGAGTGAATTCGAGGACACCACCGCCAGCAAAAAGATAATCGTCTGCTCCGTCGGCTTTTTTGATCGTCAATTCACCCGCATGCAAATTCGCCACGAGTGGAATGTGGTGCGCCATCACAGTCACCTCGCCCATCTCGGTCGGCGCAGTCAGTGCGGTCGCTTCGCCAGAATAAAGTTCGCGCTCGGCGGAAAGGACGGTAAGTTTGAAAGTCTTAGACATATATTGTTCTAATTGTTCAATCACCCCGCAAGACGGGGTTTGTTCGATTTGTTCAAGTTGTTTGATCTAATGTCTGCCTCCCGTAAACCCGTTCATTTAGAACAATTCCAACATCTCGAACATTTCGAACAGTACTATCCGACCTCAGGAGTGCTTTTCAAAGTCTCGGCGAGAGTAGCTTGATCCGCTTTTTTGCGCGCGTTTAATTTGGTCTTGCGCGTGCGTTGCGCGACATTCGATTTGATCCGTCGTGACGAGATGCCCGTCAGTCCGTGAAATTTGGAGGAAGAACCCATGATGATAAAGTTAGAAATGTTCGATTTGTCCGATTGTTCCGCCACGGCGGAACTTGTTCTAATTGCAGCGTTCAAACATTTCGAACAGCTAGAACATCCAACAAAGCCCGCGGATTTTAAATTAGTCTCTGGCGATATTCAAGTCGCTGTTCTAATTTTTTGACAACATCCTTGACCTTGCCTGAGTGCGATTTTCCGCAGATTAAAATCGCATCGTCCGTCTCGACCACGACTAAATCGCGGACGCCGACCAGCGCGACGAATTTCTTGGAATTAGTTTTGACGAAATTCCCCGAGCTCTCGATCGCGACGAAATCATTTTCGACTAAATTTTCCGCATCTTTGGAAAGCTCATTTTTCAAGCTCTCCCAAGTCCCGACATCACTCCAGCCGAGTTTCGCGGGCAGGATTGCAATCTCACTCGGGTCAACTTTTTCGAGAATCGCGAAGTCGATGGAAATTTTCTGGCACGCGGAATATTCCTTGGTGACAATTTTTGGTGCGAAGTTCGCCGCCGTCATTTTCTGCAGCCGCGCGAAAGTATCTGGTAAAAAAGCCTGAAATTTCGAGAGCAAAAAATCCGAGCGCCAGACGAAGAGTCCTGTATTCCAAAAATATTTCGGCGAAGCGTGGAATTTTTTTGCGCGCGCCAGATCCGGTTTTTCGACGAATTTGGAAAGCGCGAAAACTTTTTGCTTCTGGATTGGTGGCAGATTCTGACCGACCGCAACCCAGCCAAGCTGCGTCGCGGGAAATTCGGATTCGACTTCGACGATCGCAATTCTTCCAGCATCAGCCAGCTCCGCCGCCGCGCGAATCTTGGCGACGAAAACTTCCTCGGCGCGAATCAAATGGTCAGCGTAGACCACCGCGAAAACTCCGCCGGGATTGCGCGCTTCGAGCAATGCCGCCGCAAAACCGAGACAGGTCGCGGTGTCGCGAAACGCCGGCTCAGAAATAATATTTTTCGCCGGAATCTTGGGAGCCTGTTTTCTGACGACTTTGGTGAATTGCTGATTCGTCGCGACGAAGATATTTTGCGGCGAAGCCAATTTGCGGGCGCGCGCGACTGCCAGCTCGAAAAGAGTTTTTTGCCCGACGAGCTTTTGAAATTGCTTCGGCAAAGCCTGACGACTCATCGGCCAGAGCCGCGTGCCGACACCACCCGCGAGAATGAGAATTTGAAGAGGCTTGTGCATTTTTAGAATTTTAGCAAACCTGATAAAAGCACTGTATTTTCCTTACTAACCCAAGAACATGGAGCATGAAGCATGGAACATGGAACACATAGCATGAAACATAAAGCATGGAACTTGGAACATGGAGGTAGTTTGAAAAGCCCCTCTTTTGTAAAGAGGGCCTGCCTGCCGGCAGGCAGGGTTGGGGAGATTTAGCATCGTGAAGTGGTGTGTTAATGACAAGCGTAGATAAACCTTGGTAAAAAATCAAAACGCTGGAAATTCCAGGGCTTGCGGTAGAAACGCCCCGACGGGCGTTTCTTGAAAATTATTCCGTAAATTACGAAACTTGAAAATTCGAAAATTTTGCGCGAAAATCTCCGCATCAACTGCGCGCAAAGGTTATCTATTTTATTTTATTAGAAAATATTATTTCAATTTTTGCAAGCCAATTTTGCCGATTTAAGGAAATTTAGTTGCGAAAGTTTGCTTTTGCTCTTTTCGATGCGTATAATCTCCCGGCTTTAATTTTTTATGGCAAGACACTTCAAAATCCAGAAGCAAGTCGTCCGCAACAAAAAGAAGGACGCGCCCAAAGCCGATAAAGAAGTGATTTCGGCGCTCGGCCGAGTGATGGAGACTCTCCCGAATGCCGAGTTTCTGATTGAGCTGATTGATGAAATTTACAAAGGACATCAATTGAAAGCCCGCATCTCCGGCAAGATGCGCATGCACCACATCAAAATCATTCTCGGCGATTATGTGAAAGTCGAGCTCAACCCTTACGATCTCAATCGCGGTCGCCTCACCTTCCGCTTCCACAGCAAGCTCGACGCGCTCCGTGACGCTCAACAAAATAATTCTGAATCAGAACATGAAAGTTAAACCCTCCGTCAAACCTCGTTGCCCAAAATGCAAAATCATTCGCCGCAAAGGCGTCGTGCGCGTGATTTGCGAAACCAAACGCCACAAACAACGCCAAGGATAGATTAAATCATAAGTCTTAAGTATTAAATATTAAGTAAATCAGAAATTCTACCAACTACGAACTAATAACTATCAACTATTTATGGCTCGTATCGCCGGCATAAATCTCGCTCCCGAAAAACGCATCGAAGCAGCGCTCCTCGCGATTACCGGCATCGGCCGCTCACTCGCGCTCAAGGTTTGCACGGATGCGAAAGTCAATCCGGATACCAAAGCGAAAGATCTGACTGAGAAAGAAGAAGAAGCGCTGCGCGCGGAAGTCGCGAAACGACCAACCGAAGGCGATCTGCGCCGCATCGTGAGTCAAAATATCAAGCTCCTGCAAGACACAGGCTCCTACCGTGGCAGCCGCCATAAGAAAAGACTGCCGGTGCGCGGTCAACGCACGCGAAATAATGCGCGCACGAAACGCGGCAAACGCGTCACGATGGGTTCCGGTCGCGCGAAAGTCGATAAGAAGTAATTTTAATTTTTTAAACCTTGGCTGAAAAAGTAAAAAAGACCGCAAAGACTGCCGCGAAACCTGCTCCGAAAAAGGTCAAGAGCAAGAAGAAGAAAATTCGCCGCGTCGTTCCTCACGGCTTCGCCCATATTTTGGCGGGAATGAACAACACACTCGTGACGATTACCGACGAATCCCACGCCACCCTGGTCTGGGCGAGCTCCGGTGCGAGCGGATTCAAGGGCGCGCGCAAGTCGACGCCTTATGCCGCACAAGTCGCCGCGAAAAATGCTGCTGAGAAATGCAAAGAGTTTGGATTGGAATCTGTCGAAGTCTTCGTCAAAGGTATCGGACCCGGACGCGAACAAGCTGTCCGCGGACTTTCTTCCGCCGGAGTCGAGGTCAACTCCATCACTGATAAAACAACCTATCCTCACGGCGGTTGCCGCAAACGCCGCCCGCGTCGCGTTTAGGAATTTTCAAATTTGGATTTCAGATTTTAGCTTTATTTTTCCTCCTTTAATTCCAGCTTAAAATTCTGAACCTCTAATCCAAGTCGTCAAAAAATTCAATCATCAATCTTAAATCTTAATTTAACAACTTGCTTTACAACGGACCGAAATGCCGACTTTGCCGCCGCGAAGGTAAGAAATTGTTTTTGAAGGGCGAGCGCTGCAACACGCAGAAATGCGGATTTGCGCGCAATCCAGAAGTACCTGGCAAATACGGCAAAAACGCGATGGGCAAAAAGACTGAATACCACGGTCAGCTCCGCGCGAAACAAGCCGGCAAACGCGTTTTCAATCTAAGCGAGAAACAGTTCAAGAAATATTACGATGAGGCAAATCGCCGCGAAGGCAATACTGCTGACAATTTCATCCAGCTGCTCGAGACGCGCCTCGACAACGCAATCTATCGCGCCGGTTTCGCGGAATCCCGCAGCCAAGCGCGCCAGCTCGTCGGTCACAGCTTTTTTCAGGTGAATGGCAAACGCGCCAAAACTCCGAGCATCCAGATCAAAGTCGGTGACAAAATCGTCATCAAAAAAGCTGATTCCCCACTGTTCGCCGGTTTCGCGAAGAAGAAAGACAACGCACCGAAATGGCTGAAAGTCGATCTCGCGAAAATGACTGCCGAAGTCGTCGGCATGCCGACCTTCGAAGAAAGCGAGCAAATCGACACCCAAACAATCGTCGAATTCTATTCCCGCTAATTTTTTTTAATCCTGCCGCAATGCATATCATTCAACAAGAAATTGGTTTGCCGAAAATCGTCGCAAAAAAGGTTGGTGAAAATCACACGCTTTTCGCAGTTGCTCCACTTCCGAATGGTTATGGCATGACGCTTGGCAATGCTTTTCGTCGCGTGCTGCTCTCGAGCTTGCCCGGCGCAGCTGTCGCCGCGGTGAAAATCAAAGGCGCGACACATGAGTACACCACACTTCCTGGTGTGAAAGACGATGTGCTCGACATGCTCCTGAATTTGAAATTACTCAATCTGAAAAAACACTCGAAGAAAGCGACCATTTTGAAGCTCGAAGTCAAAAACCGCAGCGGCGAAGTGACCGCGAAAGACATTGAAAAGAATTCGGATGTCGAGATTTTGAATCCGAACCTCGTCATCACGACACTCGACAAAAAAGGCGACCTCAAAATGGAAATCGTCGTCGAGAAAGATGTCGGCTATCTCGCTGCCGCCGAACGCCAGAAGAACAACAAAGAAGTCGGTTTGATCTATCTCGATGCGATGTTCTCGCCGATCGAGCGCGTCCGCTACGATGTCACCGCGACTCGTGTCGGTCAGATGACCAATCTCGACAAGCTCGAAATCGAAGTAAAAACGAATGGCTCGATGACACCGGAAGACGCGATGAAATTCGCCAGCAACATTTTGAAATCCTACTTCGACCTGTTCAATCAAGCGAATGAGCCAGTCGAAGAAGAATTCGCGACTGACCCGGCGAAAGTGAGCGCAGCGGAAAAAGCCGAGGCAGCCAAACCACTCATGAAAAATGACACACTCGGCGAACCGAGCAATGAGAAATACACGCCGATTGAAACACTCCAATTCTCCCCGCGCACTTTGAATGCTTTGATCAATGGTGGTATCGGCTCGGTCGAGCAATTGGTGAAATGCAGCCCAACCAAAATCGGCGAACTGCGTGGCTTCGGCTCGAAAGCACTCGACGAGGTCGCCGAGAAGCTCGCTGCCAAAGGTCTGAAACTCGAAGGCGAAGAAGAATAAAGAATTTAAGATTTAAGATTTTAGATTTCTAATTTTTTACTTCTTAAATTCATCCCAAAAAATCAAGCTTCCAATCTTAAATCATCAATCTTAAATTTTAAATTAACTCATGCGCCATCGTGTCAATAAAATCTCGAGATTAGGCAGAGCAGCTGGCGACCGCGGACTTCTGATTCGCAATCTCGCGACCAGCCTCGTCATTCACGAAAAAATCCAGACGACCTCGTCCAAGGCCAAAGCGCTGCAGCCGGTCTTCGACCGCCTCATCGTGAATCTGAAGAAAAAACCGGACGATCGCGAAGCGGTGCGTTATCTGAAATCAATCTTGCTCACAGAAAAAGCCCAAAAAAAAGCCCTTTCTGAGCTGAAAGTGAAATACGCCGAACGCTCAAGCGGATTCACCCGCATCACGCCGATCAGCGTGCAAAAAGGCGACTGCGCCCCTAAAGTCCAAATTGAATTAATCTAATCAAGTCGTTTAGTCATTAAGTCTCTAAGTCGTTAAGTAAGAACTAAAAAAATCCCCTCAATGACTCAATGACTTATCCACTTAAAGACTTAACGACTCAAAGACTCATCTGCTTAACATGAAAACCACTCTTCCCAAAGTTTCCGAAATTTCCGCGAAAGCGAAATGGTTTCTGATTGATGCCGAAGGCAAAACCGTCGGCAAAGTCGCGACTGAAGCCGCACGCCGTTTGACTGGCAAATTCCGCATTGACTTCACGCCACACCTCGATCTCGGCGACGGCGTCATCATCGTGAATGCGGAGAAAGTGCAATTCACCGGCAAGAAATGGACGGACAAACTTTACCGCACTCACTCCGGTTATCGCGGCAACTTGAAAGAAATTGCAGCGGAAGATTTGTTTAAGAAAAATCCAGCGCGCGTCTTCGAGCTCGCAGTCGCAGGTATGCTGCCGAAGAACAAGATGAAAGATCCCCGCCTCTGCCGTTTGAAGATTTTTGTCGGCGCGGAACACACGCACACCGCGCAGAAACCTGAAGTTATCGAAATCAAATAACAACTTACTTCTTACTCCTTACAAACTTACTCCTTAGTTCTTACTCCTTACTCCTCACTAAACTCCTTACTAACTTATTCCTTTCTAAGATGGAAGCCAAAACTGCCAAAAAGGACGATGCGAAAACCGAAGCGCGACCGTATGTCTTCGCCATCGGCAAACGCAAAACTGCTGTCGCTCGCGTGAAAGTTTTCCCGCAGGGCAAAGGTGACATCACCATCAACGAGCGCAAATTGCGAGAGTATTTCTGCGTCGGCAAAGATGTCGCGGCTTTCCTCGCTCCATTCAAATCAGCTGAAACCAGCGAAAAAAGTTACGATCTCGAAATCAAAATTGTCGGTGGCGGTATCGCAGCCGGAGCGGAAGCTTGCCAGCTCGGCATCGCCCGCGCCCTCGTGAAAGAAGACGAATCGCGCCGCGGAATCTTGCGCAAAGCCGGCTTCCTCACTCGCGATGGTCGCACGAAAGAGCGCAAGAAACCAGGTCTCAAACGCGCCCGCCGCGCACCACAGTGGAGCAAACGCTAGTCTAGTTTTTAGTTGGTAGTTTGTAGTTCGTAGTCACGAAGTTTTTTTAATTTGTCATTCCCGCGCCCAACTGTCATTACGAACGCAGTGAAGCAACCCCGATTGTCATTCCCGCCTCCCCTCTTTGTCATCCCCGCGTAGGCGGGGACCCAGACGCTACGAGAAAATTTTTTTACTCTTCAATCACCTTAATCTAATCCAACATCCGCGCGGTTTTTTCCCGTGCTTTTTCCGTCGAATCGTCCGGAAAAGAACCCGCCCGCTTGACATTAATTAAAAAATACATAATATAGGAACCTAATATTTAATATGATAGAAGACAAAGAGCACATTGCGACAGCCCCATATGTAACGAAACAGATTCTAGGTGGTGGCGAAAATGTTGTCATGCACCATAAAAGTCTGCAAGAACTTATTGGTTATATGAAGTTTAACGGCTTACTCATTGGCAAACCTGAAGCTTACAGTCCGGTAGTTAGCGTAGAGCGTACTGATGGATCATCTTTATCTCCTGATGAATTAGATCGTCTTGATAAAAACGGAATAAATATTCAAGGCTACAGAAGTAGAATTGAAAATGCAGTTGCAGGAACACCGTTTGAATATACGATGCCAAAATCATTACTTGATCCAAATATAGGCAATGCACGCGTTGCAATTTTACGCTCAGGTTTGTGGCATAAATCCAATAAACCATAGAGCTCAAGGATACCTGCTTCTTTTTTATCCCTCGATAACTCTAATCTGCTCCAACATCCGTGCAGTTTTTTCCCGTGCTTTTTCAGTCGAATCGTCCGCCGCGAGACAGACGCCGAGTCGCCGATTTGGTCGTGAATTCGGTTTGCCGAAAAGGCGAATCGAAGTGTCTGGCTCGACTAGTGCTTTCTCAATTCCCTCGAAAGAAATCTTTTCGGAGTTTTTGGCTGCGAGAATCACGCGCGATGCCGCCGGGCGCAGGTTGCGGATTTCTGGGATCGGCAGCCCGAGAATCGCCCGCACATGCAGCTCGAACTCGGACAAGTTTTGGGAAATCAAAGTGACGAGTCCCGTGTCGTGCGGTCGCGGCGAAACCTCAGAAAAGATGACTTCGTCGCCAGCGATGAAAAGCTCGACACCGAAAATTCCCCGCCCGCCGAGATTTTCGACGACCGCGCGCGCAATCGCTTCGCACTGCGCAAGAATTTTGGGAGCAAAAGTTTGCGGCTGCCAACTCTCGCGATAATCGCCGGAAATTTGGATGTGACCAATCGGCGGACAGAAAGAAATTCCGCCGGCGTGCCGCACCGTGAGTAAAGTAATTTCCGTGTCGAATTTGACGAAGGCTTCGACGATGACCTTTTCTGATTTGCCGCGCGAGCCGGAAAGTGCATAAGCGAAGGCTTTTTCGATGTCAGCTGCGGATTTGATTGTGGACTGACCTTTACCCGACGAAGACTGAATCGGCTTCACGACACAAGGAATTCCAATTTCCGCGACGGCTTTTTGGAACTCTGCCAGATTTTCCGCAAAGGCGTAACGCGCGGTTTTGATTTTCAATTCCTCCGCCGCCAGCCGCCGAATCCCCTCGCGATTCATCGTGAGATGCGCCGCACGCGCCGTCGGGATCACATTGAAACCCTCTTTTTCCAGCTCGAGCAACAGCTCGGTATTGATCGCTTCAATCTCCGGCACGATGAAATCTGGTCGTTCGCGTTCGATAATTTTGCGCAGCTCGGATGAGTTTTGCATGTCAATGACAAAACCCTTTTGCGCGACCTGCATCGCTGGTGCATTCGCATAGCGATCGAGACCGATGACCTCGATGCCCAGTCGCTGCGCCTCGATTGCAACTTCTTTGCCGAGCTCGCCGCAACCGAGTAAGAGCATTTTGGTCGCAGTAGCAGTGAGCGGTGTACCGAGCATTTTTGGAGAATTAAAATTCTGTAGGGATTGTAGCAAAATTCTAATTGATTTTCGGGCTATAAAAATTAGGTTTAGAATGGCTTGCTTTATTTTCAATAATATAGTAGAATATAGCTTCTAACCAACCAAAAATGCAAAAACAAATAACCAAAAACAAAGCACTATTAACAGCTGGTGCCTTCGCTCTCGTACTCGTGACTGCTGCCGCCATGACCTTTCTTTCTGGGAGCGTACTCTCGGCGAAAGTAAGTCGGATGAACCAAGAACCCTCGACTCGCTCCTCGGAAAATACCAGCCCAATAGATTGCCCAGCTTATTCGCCTCCCGCTCCAGACTGGTGCGCCAATGGGACGATTGTACCTCAACCGAAAGATGCGAATGGATGCTTTGGTCCGCCAAAATGTGTTGATGCGACGACCACTGCGACAACACCAGGCTCTGGTCAATCGGGAGCTACGACAGCTACAGACACTGGAAACAACACAGGTAGTTCTACAGCGACCTCTCATCCAGCTTCAATTACCAATCCGATCAGCCGTTTTAGCTTAACCTGCCAAGACAGCGATGGAGGAATCAATGCCGAGCAAAAAGGGACTGTCACAGCGACACTTAATTTCTTCGGTCGAACATTTACTCAAAAATATACTGACCGCAATCAGAATAAAACTTCCATTCTGGAATATTATTGCAACAATAACCGAGTCAATCTAAAAACAATCAAATGTAAAAATGGTGTCGATGCTGGAGCGTGCAAAAAAAATGAAGAGACTCAAAAACCAGACCTGGTTGTTAAAGGTATTTATTTTTACCCGAACATACCAATTAAAGGTGAAAAATTTAATGGTGAAATTAGAACGAAAATTAAAAACATCGGCAATGAGGCTGTTCAAGTTGCTCCGGGAGAATGCTTATACTTAAATAATTTGAAGATTCAGTCTGCCACTCCAATTATTGACGGGCTACAGAGCACCGATTTATCGATAGGCAGCTTAATTGCCTGTGGACCAACTATTTCAGAAAATGGGGAAATTTCTTACGGTCTTAAAGATGCTGTTTTTAATTCAGATGTTATTTTGACCTCTACAGTTGATTTCAGTAATACAATTCCTGAATCAAACGAAAATAATAACTCCTTCACAAAAAACATCACACTAAAACCAGCGGTGATAATTACTCATTCTTGCACTGGCGCTACCCCTCCTAACACCACTATGTGCCCAATGGCTGATGTTGGTCTGACTGCAAACACACCTAAGATGCTAGTGACAAGCTGCACATCAGCGAAAAAGTGTGGATATATTCAAAACACTTTTGATTGCACCGCCGTGCCAGCGCATTCAAGCTCGTGCCGAAACAACTCTAGCCTAAACACTGATACGCCGGCAAAACTCGTCACTAGTTGTAGCATTGGAACGCAATCTTGCGAGTATATTTGCGCTACTGGTTTCGTGAAGAACGAAAATACTTGTGTACCTGTGCCAACACCACCTATTACCCCTGCAACTCCATCGCTAGATATCGCAATCGCGAACGACACTCCTCCTGCAGACATCTTGGTCGCAGGTGCGAACACGGTTCACCTGACAAATTTAAAAATCACCTCAAGCAAAGAGGTGGTAATCAATAAATTGCAGATTACTAACTCTGGCAATGACGAAAATATCATCTCGTTGATTTTGCATAATGGCAGCTCACAGAAAAATGGCTATTTGACAAACCATGTCGCTGAATTCAGCGGACTGAATTTAACAATCCCAGCAAACGGCGAAAAAACTCTCCAGGTCGAGGCAAACTTAAACTCAATCAATAGCGGAGCAAAGAGCGGCGGTAAAATCAAAATCGGACTCTTGGCTGCTGGTTTCGAGGCAATCGATCAAGCTGCTGGAACGAAGGTTACCAATCCTGGCTTCACAGAGACTTTGTGGGGAAACGAGATGACTGTTTACGAAACCAAACCGACCGTGATGCTCGCTTCGTCCAGCCCGACTGGCAGCCGCACGACTGCCTCTGCTGACGGCTTTTTCATTTTCACTGTTTCTGCGAGTACCACTGAAAATGTTTATCTCAATCAGATCAAAATCGACCTCAGCTCGGATGCAAGCCTGAATCCAGCATGGAACAACGAGCTCACTGCCTACCTCAAATCAGGCGGCACGACAATCGCAACTGGATTAGTGAAAATCCCAAATGCATCTAGTGGTTCAATCACTTTTGACTTTGGCTCGACAGTTAGTTCAAAGGTAATCACCAAGGGCATAAGTGAAGTCTTTACGCTGCAGCTCGACACAACCAAACTAATTGTCGACGAAGCCGGAAAAGATGACCTCCTCACTCCAAGTATTTTCCTTGGCAGCGCGATTGACTCAGGCAACTTCTGGTGGGGCGACTCAAATACTAGTAACATCAAATGGGTCGGAGCTGGAATATCAGGATTGAGCGGCAATGCTCTGAAATACTAATTATTTCAGGATTATCCGCCAGAGTTAACCTAACTCTCATTTAAAAAACAGCTGCCTTAGGGTGGCTGTTTTTTTGTGGAAAATTACTGTGCCGATTTGACTGCGCTTTTCTCGAATTTTGGTTTGGCGGAAATCGCACTGACGACGATGCCAAACGCAAGCCAGAGAAACGCCTCGCCGGAAAAATTCGTCGAGAAATAGTGGTCGAAATTCGCAAGCGTGAAAGCCGCGACGACGAGCGCGAGCGCTTCGAATTTCTGTTTTTGGAAAGCGAAAAAAGCGAGCGTGCCGAAAATCACAACCCACGCAACTGCTGTAAAAATAGATTCCTCCGCAGTTTTCAGTACGAAAAAATTATGAACCGGTTGAACCGCGTAGAAATCAAGCTGGGGAAATTTCGTCACGAGCGCGGCAGTGAAGCTCCCCCGTCCCGTGCCGAGCATATTTTCACGAGCCAGCGTGACGGCAGTGACAATTTGCGCGGAACGCGTCGGCGAGCTCGGCGCAGATTCGGCAAAGCGCGCGAAAAACGGCGCACCGAAAAAAATCAGCAGCAGCGCAAAAAGCCCAACAGCAATAGCGGCGGAAAAAATGCGGCGGCGAAATTGAAAAATGACAAGCGCACCAAGCGCGAGGAAAAAAGCCAGCGCCGCCGCGCGCGAAAAGGAAAAGAACAGACCAGCGAAAATAACAGCCGAGACGAAGTAAACCAGCGGATGCTTGCGTGAATAATTCGTCAGCGCGACCAATGTCAACGCCGCGAGCCCACCGAGAATATTCGCGTGCGCGAGCGTACCCATGCCGCGAATCAAGGTCTCGCCGTTCGCCGCAGAAGTTTTGGCGATATTGAAAGTCGTCGTGTCGAAAAATGATTCGCCGAAAAAATGCAGCCCGAGATCACCCTGCGCGAAAAATTGTGCGACTGCCAGCGCAGACTGAAAAAAGATCGCCGCAGCCAGAATACGCACGACAGAGCGCGTGCCGAAAATGCCGGACGCGATGAAAAAAGCGGCAGCGGCGAATTCGAGCGTGCGCCAAAACTCCAGCAAGGCGAGCAGCGGATCGTGCGCGAATGGGACGACGAGAATTTCAACCGCGAGCAAAAGCGCAAACGGTGCGAGCAATCTAGGCGAAGGAATTTCCGGCTCAACCTGCGCGAAGACGAACGCGAGCCCGAGCAGGACAAAGGAAATCAGAAATAAAATTTCGCTCGCCTGGACGAAGAAAGCGAGATACTCGTCGAAGAAGCCACCAGCGTAAGACTCACCAAAATAGACGAGCGAACGAATCCGTAGCGGCAAAGCGAAAAGCGCAAGCCCGAAAAATATCTGCGCCAGACGGAGAAAATTCGGCCGCGAAATTTTTCGCCAAAAACGCATTGCGGAAATTTTACCCCACAACGCGAATCTCGAAACTAATTCGCGACTTGAGCTGTGAAAAATTTTCGAATTTTCAAGTTTCGTAATTTACGAAATAATTTTGAGGCTCCAATTCTTCACCCTGGAATTTCCAGCGTTTTGATTTCTTGAGCCTTGAGTCTTGGTGCACACCTGCCGTTAACCCACCACTTAAGTGGTGGGTTAACTTTTGAGTTGAGCCTTGAGTTTTATTTGAAAATTTGAAAATCGTAAATTTGAAAATTCCCTCCATGCTTCGTGCTCCATGTTTCATGCTTCTGGGTTTCGAAACTCGCGTTCGCAGCACTCGGAAATTATTCGGATTTTACGAGTGGATTTTTAAAAATCTCTGTCAGTTCACTCGCACCAGCAGCGGGTGTCAGAGTGCCGTCAGAAATACGATTGAGCACGCTCGCAATAGCCGAATCGAAAACCGTGTCAGCGGCGAGCTCCAGCGTGTCAGCATAAACCGCCTGATCAACGAAAACTCCGACTGCCGGATCGGCTCTTTCCGAGTCAATCAAATCACGGCGCGAGGTTGGTTTTTTGGTCGCCTGAAAATATTTTTCTTCTGCTTCGCGCGAAGTCAGCTCGAGAATCAAGCGCCAAGCCTCGACCGGTGAGGCGGAAGACTTCGCGACTGCGAGCGTGAAAAAATCTGCCACGGCGACTTTCGCATTGCCTAGAAGCGGATCGCCAATTTGCGGTAGTGGCGCGACCCCGACTTCGTCGAGCGTGATTGAATTGTCGCCCACACCAAGTGAGGCTTTGATTTGATCGTAGTAATAGGAAAATCCCAAAATCATCGCGACCCGACCATGCACGAAAGCGGAAATTTCCTGCTGAGGCAGATCCACAGTGATATTCGTATTCCACGAATATTCCTGGTTGAGCGGATTCCGCGAAAAGCTGGTCAGAAAATCGAGTGCCGCGAGGACAATTTTATTCGAAACGGACGAGCTTTCGGCGAGTAAATCGCCACCGCCAAACTGGTGATACAAATTGTAAAAAATATCGACACCACGCGAGATATTATCCGCACGCCCAAGCGCGATGCCCGCCAAACGAAATCCCGTCGACGAATTTGGCTGCAATTGCGTGAGCCCGACGGAGTCGTCGCGCACGCCCTCCCAAGTCAATTCCGGGGCAGCGTAAGCCTTCGTGAGTACATTGCGGAAATAAGTTTTGTTGTAAAAAAGTCCGAGCGAATCTACATACATTGGCAGACCAAAAAGCTGCTCTATGCCCGCAGCGTCTTTGAGTAAAAGCGTATCTCCGACCACACTGACAAAATCCTTGGAAACATTGGTGAGCGGATAACCCAGCTCGATTGGCAATGTTCGTAAAAAATTTTTGTATTTTGTCAGCCAAGTATTGTGAATCACGAAAACATCCGGACCCTCTCCTGCCGCCAATTCAATCAAAAGCGTTTCGCGATAATCGTTTAAATCTGTGAAATTACGATAATTAACTTTAATCCCAGTCTCTTCAGTGAAGTCGTCGAGCAAGGGCTGGATGTCTTCACTGGAATCAAAGACGCTCCAAAATTCCAGCGTCTTACCTGGATCCGCTTTTGGGCGACCAAAAATCAGGAAAAGCAAAAGCCACACGACGATCAGACCACCAATCACCGCGAGAATTTTCAAAAGTTTTTTTTGCATTCGCGAGGAATTTTAACTTTCCCGACGCGCTTCGGCAATTCCTGCGAGAAAAGCCTTTTTCGCCCGCCCGTAAAATGTGAACTGTAGAAGCGTCGCCGCCAGTTTTTGGAAAAACAATTTCGCACCAGCTGGAAGAATCGCAGCTTCCGAATGAAGTTTTTGGAACACGACTAAATTTTGACCGGCGGCGAACTGGCGCGCAGCGAGTGAGTCCGCGGAAATCGCGTGAAAATGTTCGACCACTGCCTCCGGTTCGAAAAGGAGTTTTAAGCCTTTTTTAGCGAGACGAAAACCCAGCTCGGCATCTTCGAATCCCCAGCCGGAGAATTGCTCAGAGAATTTTGCCGCACCGAGAAAGATTTTTTTGAGTGACAAATTCGCGGTGTAAAAACGCCAAAAGTCCGTCTCGGAATTTTGCGCGAGATCAGAGAATTTGAACTGCGCGCCGGATTTTTCGAGCCAACGCATGAAGCGCGTGACGCGCAGCTCGGGATGCCAGCGCACAAGCCCGAGGCAGGCGAAATTTGAAGCGGGAAATTTTTGGTGAAAATTGGCGTGGACTTCGAGCAAATTATTTTGCGGCAACATGTCGTCACCGAGGAAAAGAATGATTGCGCCAGAAGCTTGAACGAGCGCACGATTGCGCGCCACCGCCTGCCCAGAATTTTTTTGCGAGGAAAATTGGAGCGGGAAATCAACCTTATTTTGAAATTCTTTCAGCAAGCGCGGCGTCCCGTCACTCGAACCGTCGTCGACGACAATCACCTCGAAGTCAGTGAAAGTTTGCACCGCGAGTAAATTCAAAGTCCGCCGCAAAATCTCGGCGCGATTGAAAGTCGGGATGATGACGGAGATTTTCAAATTGCTAAATTCGGATCGACAACAGCCATTTTAGCGAATTTTTTAGGCGAATTTTCGTGCAGCCAGAAACCGGCGGCGGCAATCATCGCGGCGTTATCAGTGCAAAATTCAAATTTTGCAGGATGGCGAAATTCGATTCCAAGCTCAGTCGCAAATTTTTGGAACCGCGCACGCAACTGCAAATTCGCAGAAACACCGCCCGCGAGGTGAATTTCTTTGGCGTGAAATTGTTTGGCTGCCAAAAAAGTCTTAGTCGCGAGCACATCGACAACGCTTTCCTGAAAACCAGCCGCGAGATTTGCGAGTTCAGCTTTTTTTAATTTGGGTGAATTCTGAACGCGTCGTCGCATTTCCGACTTCAGCCCGGAAAAAGAAAAATCAAAATTACGCAGCTGCAATTTACCCACACGCAGCCGCTCCCCGACCTCGATTGAATCGAAGTTGCGCGCGATGTCTTTCGGCAGCAACCACGCCCGCGGTAAGTTCTCAGGCTTTTTCGCAAGTTTGGACATGCGCTCGATCTCCGGTCCGCCCGGATAAGGCAAGCCAAGCAAACGCGCAACTTTGTCGAAAGCCTCACCCGCCGCATCGTCCAAAGTCTCGCCCAAAAGTTTCGGCTTGGATTTGGAATCTCTGAGCAAAATTAATTCATTGTGTCCGCCGCTCGCCGTCAGCACGACGATCGGAAATTGAATTTGGCGGGCATCGCGCTCGAGCCAATTCGCGCGAATGTGCCCAAAGATGTGATTGACCGGAATTAGTTTTTTGCCGGAAAAAGCCGCCAAAGTATTGGCAGTGACAACGCCTGCGAGCAACGCGGAATTCAGCCCCGGACCCGCCGCGACCGCGATCGCGTCAATCTGCGCGAATGATTTTTTAGCTTTTTTCAAAGCCTCAGAAATCGTCGGCATAATTTTGCCAACATGTTCGCGTGCCGCAACTTCCGGCACGACACCGCCCGTCTTGCGGTGAATGGCAATTTGCGAAGCAATCACACTCGCCAAAACTCGCGAGCCGTCTTCGACGACGGCAGCCGCAGTCTCATCGCAACTTGTTTCAATTCCAAGAATCAACATCCCGCCGATTTTGCGCGAAAACCTCAGGAAAGTGAAATCAATAACAGTCTGTAAGTTGTTTACGAATGTCACGCATTTGCGCACGAATTTCGATGCCTCGATCTGAGTTGACCTTGCGACGCTCCGCAACAGCCTCAGCAATAATTTGCCGAAAAACTCTTTCACTGTATTCTCGCGAATCTAATTCGCGAAAATTTTCCCAAGCCGCTCTGGAAATAATAATTTTGCCGCGATCAGCGTGAAAACCCTTGGTGGCATCGTTTAAAATTTTTTCAAACAAATCTTTGGTCGGCTCCAGCTCCAAACCCGTGGGAGCTTTTTGGATCTTGCGAATTTCTTCACGCACCGCTTTCGCGACCCACAGAATATATTCCGGTAAAAATGGTCCGTCGTCCCGATCTCGCGAATGCTCACTCAAAACTGAAAGCACTCGCCCGTAAGATTTTCTTGCCAGCCTAAATCCTCGTGATTTAAAAATTTTAGCAAGCAGCTCGCTGTCCAAAAGTCGTGGACCAAAACCGTCAATGTCGCGAACATAAATTTCCGCCATTGAAATAATTTAAGCCGGTATTTTGACAAAAAAATATATTCCTGTCAAAAAATTATTTCAAAAACTCCTTCACTGCCGCTTCCGCTGAGATACCACGATGTACGACGGCTGCTGTCGCGCGAATGAAAGCCGCCGGGTCTTTGTGCTGGAAAGCGTTGCGACCCATCGCGACTCCCGCACCGCCCGCGGCAATTGCACCTTCGACATTTTTGAGCGCCGCGAGATCGTCGCCTTTCGCGCCACCCGCAATCACGATTGGCACACCGAGCGCACCGCGCACGACCTGCTCGAAAGATTTGGAATCGCCAGTGTACGGCACTTTGATAATGTCCGCGCCGAGCTCCGCCGCGATGCGCGCGACTTTTTTGACATTCTCGACATCGTTCGGATTTTCGATCTTCGGTCCGCGCGGGTAAGCCATGACGAGGAGCGGCATTCCCCACTCGATGCATTCGGTCGCAATCTGCCCGAAAGAGTAGAGCTGCGCCGCCTCAGTATTCGAGCCGAGATTGATGTGAATCGAAACCGCATCCGCGCCCAATTTCAAAGCAGTTTGAACATTATTGACTGAGACTTTCGCATCGCCGTCGGTCGGATTGAATTCAGTCGAGACTGAGAAATGCAGAATCAAACCAATGTCTTTGCCCGCGCTGCGGTGACCGTGCAAAGCGAGACCGAGATGACCAAGCACCGCATTCGCACCGCCTTCCGCCGCTGCGTCAGCCGCCGTTTTCAAATCGACGAGCCCTTCAATCGGACCCATGCCCGCACCGTGATCCAGCGGCAAAATTACCGTTTTGCCGGAATTGCGGTCAATGATTCTTTCGAGACGAATTCTTTTGCCGAGCATTTTGGAGGCGTTAAAACAGGATTATTTTACAATTTTTCCAGCGTTCGGCAAACCGGCAAAAGAATTTTTAATTCTATAGCTAAGCAACTGCAAAACAACACGCGTACATTTTTAACCATGCCGTTAACGGCATGGTTAGGAGCGCGTAGATTATTTTGAATTATAGTTTTTAGCTATAAGTTTTAAATTTGAAAACAAGTTTTAATTTTGAAATTTGATCTTCAAGCTTGTTTTGAAATTTTTAATTTGAAATTTGAGATAGTTTCTCCTCGACTTTTCGAATCGTCGACTCCGGCGTCGAGGCGCCCGCCGTCACGCCGACTTTTTTGAACTTGGTGAAATCACCCGGACAAATTTCCGTTTCATTTTCAATCCAAAAAGCCGGGCGGATTTTCGCGACGAGCTCGAAAAGTTTTTTCGTGTTATTGGACTTGCGACCACCGACGACGACGACGGCATCAACTTTTTCGGCGAGTAAACGGGCAGAATTTTGGCGTTCGAGCGTCGCGCCACAAATCGTCTCGCGGGCAATAATTTGCGCGCCGATTTTTTCCAACGCAGCAATTAATTGCGCGAAATTCTCGGGATTTTCAGTCGTTTGCGCCAGCACGCCAATTTTTTGACCGGCGAATTTTTGCAAGCGTTTGGGTGAAATTTTTTGCAGGACTTCGACCGCCGGAAAATCCTCGACGACTGCGCGCATCTCGGGATGACCGCGCCGACCGAGGATCACGACCGGAATTTTTTGCGCGGCGAAAAGTGAAACTTCACGGTGGATTTTTTGGACGAAGGGACAGCTCGCGTCGACAATTTTAATTTTCTTTTTGCGTAGCACTGCCAGTTTTTTTTGCGAAATCCCGTGCGCACGCACGACCACGACGCCCTCGCGAATTTTGGAGATGGCGGAAATCGCCCGCACGCCGCGCGAATTTAGTTCTTCCAAAATTTCGGGATTGTGAATCAGCTCGCCGAGCGTCGTGACTTTTTGAAAATCACGGCTCGCCGAACGCGCCAGCTCGACAGCGCGTCGCACACCGAAACAAAAACCCGCGTGATCCGCTCGAATAATTTGCACGCCAAGATTTTAGCGGAAATTAAGCTGCCGTCTGCTCTGGCGCCGCAGCTTCTTCGGCTGGCTTCTCAGTTTCTTTTTGCGCTTTCAAATTCTCTTCTAATTTCGCTTTTGCGAGTTCGCGCTTCGTCACTGCCGATTTCACTTTCTTCACAGCTTTGGCGGAATCGACCGCACTCACGCGCGCGACGGAACTCGCCGCCGCAGCGGAACGCACACTCTCAGAAATTTTCGTTTTCTTCTTGGAAGTTTGCGCCGCTTCCGCTGTCTTCATACGCGCACGGAACTTGTCGACTTTACCAGCCGTATCGACCAACTTCTGTTTGCCAGTGTAAAAAGGATGGCAAGCCGAGCAGACCTCAGTCTTGATCTCGAGTGCCGTCGAATTAAAAACAAATGTCGCGCCACAACTGCAGGTCGCAGTCGTTTTTTGCGTCTTCGGGTGGATTCCGGTTTTCATTGGAAAAAATTAGAGCCGCGCGATTTTAGAGATTTCAAGCAGAAAATGCAAACGCTGCTAACGCAAAAATAGCTCGACCTATTTGGCTGAGCTATTTTTGTTTTTGGCTCCAGTCCTGATTTCATTCAGTAATCCGAGGATGACCGAGTGAATGATTGAGATTCTGCTAGCTACCTAAGCAACCAGGAGAAGAGACAATCTCAGTAAAGGAACGAGTATATTCTACCAAAATTTGAGAAAAATTGCAAACCTTATCCTCACGAAAGTGGGAATCTATTGTCGCAAATCAAGCATTCCGACTGCGCCAAACCAAACGAACAAAGCGGAAAGTCGCATTCCAAATGCGCGGCAAACGGCTCGGCTGGCGTAGCAAGCGCCACAGCCATTCCAGCCCGAGTCGCCGAAAAATCTGGGGAGCGCGTGCGATCTTGCCAGCGTGGAAATCGAAGGCACCGCCAATTCCCGCGGCAAATTTCACAGTTTTGAGCAGCGGTAAATTGCGCGCGAGCCACAGCTCCTGTCGCGGCGCGCCGAAAGCGACGAAAAGAATTTGCGCGCCCGATGCGTCAATTTTCGCGCGCAGCATCTTTTCATTTTCGATGGCGGGCGAACCGGCGAAAGTCCCGGCAATCTCAAGTCCTGGAATTGCAGACTCAAATTTGATTTTCAATCCTGCCGCGACACCTTCCGCCGCACCGAGCAGAAAAACTTTTTTCTTGCGCCGCGCGGCGATTTTGAGAATCGCGGGAAACAAATCTGTACCGGTAATGCGCTCCGGCAAAATGTCGCGAATTTTCATCGGACGCAAAAGAATCGCCAGCAGCGAGCTAATGAGCGTCAAGAAATTCCTTTTTTTCAAGGCTAAAAAGTGAGCTGCCCACAAAAGTCCGACACCGTCGGCAGTCGCCAGCGCGGCAGAATTGAGCGTTTTTTTGAAGGCGGAATTTTTTTGCGCCGCGAGAATAATTTCGGGATTCGGCGTGACGAGCAAAAATTTCGGCGCTCCCCGCACACTCCCCCACGCCGCTTGAATTTTTTGATTAGCTGAAATCCGTCCAGCCAAAAAATCGTCGATTGCTGCAAGCGCAGTTTTTTCAGTCAACGCGTCGAGAGCGATTCCGGCAATAAAAATTCTGATGATTCTAAGGATAATAAAGAGCTTTGAAGATTATAATGATTATTTGTCCTTAAAGCTCTTTAAACCGGAATCTCAGGGACATGGAGGGTTATTGGTTCGGAGGGTCATTGGTTCGGAACGACAAGCGTGCATCAAGACTTAAAGCTCAAAAAATCCAAACGCTGGAGATTATGATGCGGAGAATTGAAGCTTGGAAATTACGAAACTTGAAAAACTTTCATTCAAACACTTCGAACAACTCAAACAATTTGAACCGCTCAAACCAAAAAAGCTTTTAGCTTTTTTTAATCACCACGGCGCGGAATCCAGCGCGACCGGCTGACTCGGTCGTGACATCTCCCCACTCCGGCTTGGCCAATTCGAGGTGCACGAGTCGGCGGAGAAATCCGTCCATCGGCGGCAACTTAATCGGATTGCCCGTCGTGCGAACTTGCTGCGCACGGCGCAGCGCGAGCTCGACTGCCTCGTCTTCTTTGCGTTTGCGATAACCGTCGATGTCCACGAAAAGTGTGACGCGGCGATTTAATTCTTCCGCTTTTTTGCTTGCCGCAAGCCGCAGCAGGTGCTGGAAAGCCTCGAGATTGTCGCCGTGCCGACCAATCAAAAGCGGCGCATCAGTCGTTTTGATTTGCACGAAATAATGTTCGAGCTCTTCGCCCTCGGTTTCCGTGCGACGCACGACCGAACAGCTGGCTTCATCGAGCTGCAAGCCCGCCAGAAAATCCTCGGTCAAAGTTTTGATTTGGAGTTCCATGGTTGAAATCAATTAAAGGATAAATTTTCTAATAGTGATAATTAAGATTAGATTGAGCAAATTAGATGCGTTTTAATTTCCAATTTACAAGCAACAATTTCCAAATAAATTCCAATGTTTAAATTATGCAAACTTTTCAAAACCTTGAAATTTGGAGTTCCATGTTGGAAAAATTTTTAATTAACTGATTTAAGAGCTTAATACTTATGATTTAATACTTATGATTTATTTGATCTGCCTGTTGACGATAAGCTGTTGCCCGATGCCGAAAAGCGTCGATGTGCCCCAGTAAATCCCAACCGCCGTCGGTAAAGAAATGGACAAGAAACCAATCATCGCCGGCAAGAAATAAGGCATCATTTTGCTCATGTCCTGCATCGCGTCCGCCATCGCATTCTCACCTTTCTTCTTGTTGTCCGACTGACTTTTCTTGGCGTGGTGCAGCGCGAGTTTCATTTGGATGAATTGCGTGACGGCGAGGAAGATCGGGAGCGCGAAATAAAATTGCGTGCCAGTATCGAGTAGATTGAGTCCGAAAAAATTGGTCGAGACTGCCGCAAGGTCGAAATTGGACTGAAAAGAATAAAGGTAAACAAAAGTATTTTCACCGAGTCCATCGCGCGTCGACCAATACAACGCAAGCAAAAAAGGCATCTGGATCAAAATCGGCAGGCAGCTGCCAAACATCGAAACATTATTTTTCTTCATCAACGCCATCGTCTCCATCGCAATCATTTGCTGATTGCCCTCGTAGCGTTTTTTGATTTCATCGAGCTGCGGCTGAATCTTTTGGAGGCGGCGCTGGGATTTCAGGCTTTTTTGGAATGGGACGAAAAGAATTGCGCGCATCAAAATCGTCAGCAAAATAATTCCCCAGCCGAAATTGTGACCGGCGAGATCAGTCAACCCGACGAGTAAATTGTAAATCGGACGATAGACAGTCACGCGCCAAACTTGACCAATAATGTTCGGAGCCTTGATCTCAACTTCATGCAAGAAAGTTTTGGTGCCAACCGGAATCTCGATACGGTAGCGACCGACTGCTGCGAAAAGTTCGCGCTGCCACGGCTGATAATTGACTGAGATGCGCGCGCCCGGCTCAATCACGAATGACTCCGTCAAACAGCGTCCCGCTGCTGCCAGCGCAGTAATCGGCTGCCAGGCGCCATTGGTATATTGGGAGACAATGAACGGTTCACTCGGACAATCGCTCGGCAGCGTAAGTGGCGCGGCAGTATTATTTTTGAGTGAAATCGTCACCGCCGAACCAGTCGTGACGGTCGCAGTACCGACGATCTGGAGGTCTTCCGCGGGAGCAGCTTCCGATGGAGCTTTCGGCGCGAAAGTTTGTACGAGCAAAATCGCGATAATCGCGATGAGGGCGTAGTTGAGGAATTTTTGCTTATCCATTTTGGCTGATTAATGAATCTTGGCAGCGAGTGTGAGAAATTTTTGAGTGACCTCTGCAAAGTTGATTTCTCGCAGTTTGAGTTCGCGCGCGATGACGAGCAAATCAAGTCTGGGCGGAATTCGGTCGAAATGAGTGCGCACAATCTCGCGCAAGCGACGACGGATGCGATTACGATCGACGGCGCGTTTTGCCAATTTCTTGCCGACTAAGACAGCGACACGAGAATGGTCGAGCGTATTCGGCAGAAAACGGAACGCGAGTTCCGGAATTGCAATCGTCGTGCCTCGTCGGAAAACCGCGTCCACCTCCGTCTTTTTGCGGAGACGGAACTTTGAAGAAAGCATTAAACTGTGATTTTCGCGCGGCCCTTGGCGCGACGACGCGCGATGACATTGCGACCACCCGAAGTGCGCATCTTGGAAAGGAAGCCGTGAGTCCGTGCCCGTTTGCGGGTGCGAGTTTTAGAAAGCATTGCGAAAGGAATTATTTTTGAAAAAGGGGTGCGCGGATTTTAGCAGAGTTTAGGAACATTCGCCTCCACTCGCACCAGCTGATTGCACTTCTTCGCCAAACCCAGCCGATGGCGAAGCCGACGAAAGCTCAGTCGCACAAGATTCAGGCGCAGTTTCGAAGGCAGCACAAATCGTCGCGAGCATCGCGGCTGGTGTCCTGTCACCTTCGGCAGCCTGACCGTTGATAATCAAAGTCGGTGAACCTTGGATGCTGTATTTTTCATTATCAGCGGTGTCAATGTTGAAATTCGGATAAGTCGGCGTACCGTCCTGACCCTTGCGCCACAAGTCTTGATTGTTCAAATTTTCGGTAATCTGGAACTCCTTGTCAGTCGCGGCGATGGTCGCGGCAAGGTCGGCTGGCGAGACTCCGACAGCTGCGAGTGCCGCCGTCGAGTCACTCGCTTTGAGAAATTCTTTCAAATAAGGAATCAATTTATCCGGATAATTTTTGGCGAGTGCGTATTCCAGCAAATTCTCTGTCACTTCTTTTTCGCCGTGCATCGCGTAATTCACGAATTTGAGCTGGAAATCGACTGAGTCGCCAAGTGCTTCAATCGCCGGGATAATCGCTTTTTCAGCTTGTGTGCCGTAGGGGCAATAACTCATTACGAAAAGTTCGACGACTGGTTTGGCGGATTTCGGTAAATTGGCGAGTGCTTCGGTCTGCGCCGTGGCGGCTGTCTCGGCTGCCGCTTTGACTTCGTCAACATAAATCGCCTCCGGGACAAAAATCTTGCCATCCAGCGAAAGCAGCGATTTCACTTCGCGACCATCGGAAAGCTTGATGTCGAGATTCCAAAATCCCGAACCCTTCTCGGCATTGGTGACCTCGGCAGTCATGCCGCCCGAGAGCAAATCTTCATTGATAAATTTTTGCGCGAAATCCTTCGCTTCCGTGCTGGAAAGTCCACTGCTGCAGCTGGCGAGCGAAAGCGCGATAGCTGCCACCGCAAGTATTTTTTTGAAATTCATTTTAAAAAGTTAAAAAATGCGAGCGCATTCTATCTGGATTAGTTTCGAAAATCCAAATTATTTTTTATTTTGTTAAAATCTCGCAGAAGGTAAATTTAATTTTGATCCAAATGCACTCCAAAATAAATTATTTCTTCCAACTGACAAAAACATTTTTCCAAAAAAATGCGGCAATTATAGCCGTTTTATCAATTGTTTTTTTGGCTACGGTTATTCCTGCCTCTGCGCTCAACCTGCCAAATTGGTTTCAGCAAAGCCCCACTCCGACTAAAACCACGGCGACAGCTCCGGCAGAAAATCTGAAAATCGTCGCTCCGTCCGAACACCAGTGGAGCGGTACTTATTTGCGATTATTGGAACCAAGCGGAATTTGGGGTGAATGGGTCAATCTCCAGGGTCCCCCCGGATCGACCGGAGCCAGCGGTGCGACTGGCGCGACCGGACAGATGGGACCAGCAGGCGCACCCGGCAAAACTGGTGCAACCGGAGCGACTGGTGCGACCGGAGCTCCCGGCAAAATCGGACCTGCTGGACCGATGGGGCCCGTCGGACCGAAGGGAGAAAAAGGCGAAATCGGTCTAACCGGAGCCTCCGGCAAAACTGGTGCAACCGGAGCGACTGGTCCTGCCGGTGCAATCGGACCGAAAGGTGCGCCGGGCGCGATTGGACCGAAAGGCGACAAAGGTGATGTCGGTGCAACTGGTCCTGCGGGTGCGATTGGAAAAATTGGACCCGTGGGTCCGGTCGGACCGAAAGGAGACAAAGGCGATGTCGGTGCAACTGGTCCCGCCGGAGCGATTGGACCGAAAGGTGCGCCTGGCGCGATTGGACCGAAAGGAGACAAAGGCGATGTCGGTGCAACTGGTCCCGCCGGAGCGATTGGAAAAACTGGACCGGTAGGTCCAGCCGGTGCGCCTGGTGCGACTGGACCGAAAGGAGACAAAGGCGATGTCGGTGCGACTGGCCCCGCCGGTGCGATTGGAAAAACCGGATCAGCTGGCGCGACTGGTCTACCCGGAGCGATTGGAAAGACCGGACCAGTAGGCCCCGTCGGTCCCATCGGACCGAAAGGAGCGATCGGACCGAAAGGAGACAAGGGCGATACTGGACCCGCCGGCGCGATTGGAAAAATTGGACCCGTCGGTCCGAAAGGTGAAACTGGCGCGATCGGTCCGAAAGGAGCAACTGGTGCGACTGGTCCTGCCGGAGCGATTGGAAAACCCGGGCCAGTCGGTCCCATCGGACCGAAAGGAGACAAAGGCGACAAGGGCACGACTGGTGCGGCCGGTCTGCCTGGTGCGATTGGAAAACCCGGGCCAGTGGGTCCCGTCGGACCGAAAGGTGCGACTGGCGCGATTGGACCGAAAGGTGACAAGGGCGACGCTGGACCGGTCGGCGCGATTGGTCCGAAAGGAGACAAAGGCGATGTCGGTGTGACTGGCCCCGCCGGTGCGATTGGAAAACCCGGGCCAGTGGGTCCCGTCGGACCGAAAGGTGCGACTGGCGCGATTGGACCGAAAGGAGAAAAAGGCGATGTCGGTCCCGCCGGTGCGATTGGACCGAAAGGAGAAAAAGGCGATGTCGGTCCCGCCGGTGCGATTGGAAAAACTGGACCCGTCGGTCCCGTCGGTGCGAAAGGAGACAAAGGTGATGTCGGCGCGATTGGACCGAAAGGTGACAAAGGTGATGTCGGCGCGATTGGACCGAAAGGTGACAAAGGCGACATTGGATTGACTGGTCCCGCCGGTGCGATTGGAAAAACTGGACCCGTCGGTCCCGTCGGTGCGAAAGGAGACAAAGGTGATGTCGGCGCGATTGGAGCGAAAGGAGACAAAGGCGATGTAGGTACGATTGGTCCGAAAGGAGATAAAGGCGACATTGGATTGACTGGTCCTGCTGGCGCGATTGGAAAAGCCGGTCCCGTCGGTCCCATCGGTCCCAAAGGTGACAAAGGCGAAATCGGACTGACAGGGCCAGCTGGTCAAAAAGGCGACACAGGTGCCAAAGGCGATGTCGGTGCGATGGGCCCAGCCGGATTCAGAACTTTCATCGGAGCAACTACGAAAAGATATTCTGGTAGCGGCGTCGGCGGCTACGACGGTGGTGACAATAAATGTGCCGCCGAATTCGGCTCCGGCACACAAATGTGTATCGCCACTGATTTAGCCTACGGTCGACCTGAAGCTGGCACCTACGGCTGGGTCAGTACTTTCACGGTGAGCTACTACGCTTCCAGTGCAAATGAGATCAATGACTGTGGTGGCTGGACACGCGAAACCGGACTCGGCACAGTCTTCAATGGCTACCCGACTGTCTCAAGCTGCGCCGCAGCCCACCCACTACCAATTCTCTGCTGCAAGTAACATGGAACTCACAGCATGGAACATTCCCTATTCGCCGCGCGAATCTCGAAACTAATTCGAAGTTTGAGTTGCACAAAATTAGGGTAATTTTTAATTCTTAATTTTGTAATTTTTAAATAAATTTCAATTTCTAATTTTTAAAAATTTGGATTTTGGATTTAGGATTTATTTATAAAATTAAAAATTGTAAAAATTCCCTATTTTTTCAGGGCTTCCCTATTCCCTATTCCCTATCCCCTATTCCGTGAGTCCATCGATCCAGGCGAGTAATTCTGAAACTCCAGCCGGCGTGTGATCGCCCATGTGTCCGATGCGGAAAGTTTTTTCTTTCAAGTCTTTGTAGCCATTCGCAATCTCGACATCGTGGTTGGCTTGCAGCTTCGCGTTCAATTCACCGATGTTCCAGCCGAGTGAATTCTCGAGCACGGAAACTCCCGGCGAATGAAAACCCTCTTCGGAAAAATATTTGATGCCACGGCGCGCCGCCCAATCCAGCGTAATTTTTTGCATCTCGGAATGATCCGCCCAGCGTTTTTCGATTCCGCCATTTTTCTCAATTTCGGATAATTGGAAATCCAGCGCGAACATGAGACTCACCGCCGGCGTGATAATCGTGTTGTTTTTTTCCGCCGCTTTTTCCCACTCAGTGAAATTGAAGTAATAGCCTTTGCGTCCCTGCGGCTGATTTTTCGCACGCTCGAGAATCTCAGGTGTGACGGAACAAAATGCCAAACCCGATGGCAAAGCCAAAGCTTTTTGCATGCCGAAAAGCAGGAGATCAATTCCCCATTCATCGACGCGAATCTCCGTCGCCGCGAAGCTCGAGACAGCATCGACAAGCAAAACGACATTCGGAAATTTTTTGACGACGGCACCAATTTCTTTCAGTGGGGACAAAACACCCGTCGAAGTTTCAGAATGCGTGAACATCACCGCATCGATTTCTGAATCATTTTTCAAGGCATTTTCGACATCTTCCGGCTTGACCGCTTTGCCGAATTCGTAATTCAAACGGACAGCCTCGATGCCACACATTTCCGCGACCTCCGCCCACTTGTTGGAAAAAGCACCATTGCCGGGAACGAGCACTTTCTTCTTCACGGAATTTTTGAGCGCGGCTTCTATCACACCCGTCGCAGACGAAGTGGAAATGAAAACGCGATTCTGCGTGAACATGATTTTCTTGAGCCGTTCTTCGATCGAGGCATGCAGCGCCGCATATGCTTTGCCGCGGTGACCAATCATCGAGCGCGTCTGCGCCTGCAATTGCGCCGGAAAAACTTCGGTCGGTCCAGGAATGAAAAGTTTGGGCATTGGGAGGTAAGGATTAAGTTTGTAAGGAGTAATAAGGTGTAAGGAGTAAGAATTAAGAACTAAGGAGTAAGTTTGTAAGAATTAAGTTAAGAGTTGAGAAATAAAAGCCGGGTGAGTTTAGCCGAATTTCGTGCTTCGCGAAACGCGATTTGCAAAAAGAATAGATTTACCTAAAAATACAGTCTTTAATTTTTTAAGATGACTGAAGAATTTAAACTCGAAGAAATTGCCGAGGTACGCCCCGAGCTTAAACTTGCTGATTACGCAGAAACCCTTCGCGTCATCGACGCTGGCATCACGCAACTAAGAAGTAATTTTGAGGCTAGCTTAAAGCAAGCCGAAGGCGAACAAACTGGACTTCCAATTGGAGGACTGGAAGATGATTTAAAAAAACTTGAACTCACTGAAAACACTGAAAAGCGAATTGGAGAACTCGAGGCATATTATCTAGAAATCCAAGAAGAAGCTCGCGAAAGATTTGGGGTAATTCTGTAATTCCCATGAATCACAATTCGCGAAAAAACTAAGCTGAGAAAAACCTGCATTTATGACCAAAGAAACCCTAAGCAAGCGCCCTGCTCTCACCCTCGACAGTATTCGTCGGACTGTCCAAATGAATGAAACTACCATCGCACAGCTGAGAAACAACTCTCGAAACAGTGTCGTCAAACCTGAATTACAAATCGGCGACGACGACGGCTTTGCCTCTTTTGAAGATAATTTCGCAAGGGATGTTGGTGCGCTTATGATCATCGAACAACGCCAAACAGCAAACCAAAAATTACGAGAGCTAGCACGCGAAGAATTCGGAGAAACCATTTAAATTTCCAGCGTTTGGATTTTTTAAGCCTTGAGTCTTGATGCACACCTGCCGTTAACCCAGCACTTTGCACCGGCGCGATTTTAGAAAATTCACTCAGCGACTTAGCAACTTAATGACTCAAAGACCATCCGAACCAACTGACCCATGACCCTCCGAACCTAATGAATCAACTCCAGAAAGCTCCGGACGAAAATTTGACTGCGCTTGCGACTACGCTTCAAGGAAAATCTCGTGAGCTTGGTTTAGCCATGCTGGCTTTCAAGGGCGACGGAAATTCATTGAGCGAAATAAGTGAAATATCCCAAATGAGCGATGTCGAATTCGACGCATATAATCAAATCAGACTCAGCCTCGTAGAAAAAATTCTTGCGCTTGAAACTGAGACTGCAGAAATCCGAACAGCAATCCGAACAACGACTCGTATGAATTAAAGATAAGTTTCACCACTTCGAATCTCCACCTACACACGACTTGCGAAAAAAATTACTTTGCCTAAAATATAGTCTTCAAATTTTTAGACAATGTATCTACATCCTCTCTCTCGAGCTCACGAAGCTACTCCTAATAAACAAGAGCTAACTCTTGAGCAAAAATTGCGTAAAACACCAATTGAAAATCTTGCTGAGATGGTAAGGAAAAATTCGCAAACAGTTTTTGAGTTAAAAAATCAACTCGCATTCATAGCTAAAAATATGGATCAAATAATCCCCGAGGGAGTTCCTCATGCGATTGCCGCCAAAGACGCCCTCCTGGATTCCATTGAAGAACTGCGAGCTGAAATTCGACCAGTCGTCGAAGCACTCCGGAAGAAGACTAAAGCCAACAAAACAGTTAGAAACTCTTAACTCCGCGACGCAAATCGCGCTCGACATCACGCTGCTTGATCGTCTCGCGCTTGTCCCATTTTTTCTTGCCGCGGGCGAGCGCGAGCTTGGCTTTGATTTTACCGTGAGCCAGATGCAGATTCAGCACGACGACCGTCGCGCCTTTTTCGTTTAAACTTTTTTCAATCGTTTTGATCTCGCGCGCATTGAGCAGAATCTTGCGGTCACGCGCTTTTTCGTGCGGCTGATTTTTGGCGAATTGGTAAATCGGAATTTCGAGCCCGGTCAGCCACAATTCACCGCGCCGCACTTTGACGAAGCTGCCTGCGAGACGCGGACGATTCGTGCGCAGCGATTTCGTCTCGACACCGGTCAAGACCAAACCCGCTTCGAATTCTTCGAGAATTTCGAAATGAAAGCGCGCAGCGCGATTCTCAGCGATGATGTCAGGCGAGAGTTTTTTCACGCGAGAATTTTAGCTGAAAGCCCAATGCTTTGATAAAATCAAAAAGCTCGCAAACAAAAAACTTAATCCTGAAAAACTTATTCCTTAATCCTTACAAACTTAATCCTTACTTCTTGCTCTTCACCTCTGAATCAGTCACGATCGGCCATCCCGACAAACTCGCGGATCAAATCTCGGACGCGATTGTCGATGACCTCATTCGCCAGGACAAGCAGAGCCGCATCGCCGTGGAGACTTTGGTGACGAATGGTCTGGCTTTGGTCGCAGGTGAAATCACGACGCGCGGTTTCGCCGATATTCCAAGCTTGGTCCGCGAGACGATTCGAAATGCGGGCTACGACGATGCGAAGTTCGGTTTTGATTTTCGCGCCTGTGCCGTTTTGACTTCGATTCACGAGCAGTCACCCGACATCGCCCGCGGCACGAATTCCAAGCTCGGCAAAAATTTGGGGGCCGGCGATCAAGGTTTGATGTTTGGTTACGCCTGTCGCGAGACGGCGGAATTGATGCCTTTGCCAATCACGCTGGCGCACGCGCTGACGGCGCGTTTGGCAGAAGCGCGGCAGCAAAAAATTCTCGACTTCCTGCGACCAGATGGTAAGAGCCAGGTTTCGGTGGAATACGATAAGAATGGAAAACCAAAACGCGTCGCGACCGTCGTCGTTTCGACTCAGCACGATGAAAAAGTGACGAACGGTAAATTGAAAAACGCCGTCATCGAGAAAATTATTCGACCCGTGCTCGGCGAATTTCTCGACGCGAAGACGGAAATCCTCGTGAACCCGACTGGGCGTTTCGTGCGTGGCGGTCCGCCCGCCGATACTGGCATGACTGGGAGGAAAATTATCGTCGACACTTACGGTGGCATGGCACGCCACGGCGGAGGTGCTTTCAGTGGCAAAGACCCGACGAAAGTCGATCGCAGTGCCGCCTACGCTGCACGATGGGTCGCGAAAAATTTGGTCGCCGCCGGCTTCGCGGATCGACTTGAATTACAAATCGCCTACGCCATCGGTCACCCCAAACCGATCTCAATCAGTGTTGAAACTTTTGGAACAGGGAAAATCGCGGATGAAAAAATCATCACCGCCATCACCAAAGTTTTTGACCTCAGCCCGGCGGGCATTTTGCGAGAGCTGGATTTGGTGCGACCGATTTACCTGCGGACTGCGACCGGCGGACACTTCGGTCGGCCGGAATTTTCTTGGGAAAAAACGAATCGCGTCAGTGCTTTATTGGCCTAAATCCCGAAGCCCAGAAACATGGAGCATGGAGAGTTGTTAAGTCTTTAAGTCTTTGAGTCAGTTTTTTCTAAAATCGCGCCGGTGCAAAGTGGTGGGCTAATTGAACTTGCGGGAGTCTACAAATTTTTAAATTTTTACAATTTTTAATTTTATAAATAAATCCTAAGTCCAAATTTTTAAAAATTAGAAATTGAAATTTATTTAAAAATTACAAAATTAAGAATTAAAAATTACCCTACAGAGACTTTAAAATTTGAAAATTTATCGCCGCCCAAATCCAAATTAGCTTCGAGATTCACCTTATCAAAAGGAGAGAAAATCAGTGACTGAATCCCAGACATCGCCAAGCATGTCCAGAAGCCCTGTACCATCAGCCGCTGCTGTCGCGGGCGTACTGAAATCAAGCATCAACACGCCTTTGACGATGATATAGCTCGCCGCGGCGAAAGCGAGACCCGTGATTCCCCAGATAATCGCATTTTTGGCTTTTTTGACAGCTGCCTCGTCGCCCCAGCCATTGACCAGAGTCGCACCCGCGAAAGAAATGACGAAGGTCGCGATGAAGGCCATCGCGTAAATCAAAAATTGAGCGACAATCGGTAAAAACTGTTCTTTGAAATCAGCCTGCGGCAAAGCTTTGACCTCGGGGACTTTATCCCAATTCGTCTCTGCGAAAGGCAAAATGTCGGCCGTTTTGGCTGCGAGCAAATTCGCCGCCGGAACTTCGAATTGGATATTGACGATGATCTGCACGATCGCGAAAGATAGCAGCGCGAGGAGCACACCAGCGATACTCCAGATGATAGTTTTGTGCGCCACTTTGAGTTGCTCTTCGTTACCCATCGCCGTGAGGTATTGGTAACCGCCGATGATGAGGAAAATTACAGCCAGCGCAGCCGTCCAGCCAATCGCCTGATCGATTAAATTCCTGAGAAAAGTCCCCTGCATCCACTCGGTCACATTGGGCGCAATGGTGCCTTTGGTCTCATCGTCCGCACCAGGCAAAATCGTACCGCCGATTAATTGCGGCATGTCAGCCAAAACTCCAACTGGCACGAGCGCGAAAGCGAATGACGCGAGGAGCAACGAAATCAGAATTTTGCGCAACATTTTTTAAGTGAAAAAAGTCGGATTGATGGTGTACAGAATCAAACTAGAGAGAAAAAGTAGTGTGAGTCCCACAAGCGCGGCGAGGATCCGATCCTTGCCCGACTGTAATCCAGCCTGATTCGCACCAGCGGTAGAAATTTCAATACCACCGAAGACAATCATCAGGACGGCGACAAATCCGATTGTTCCAGCGAGAAATTTGTAAACTAGCGCGATGTAATTCGTGAGAATTTCATTGCCGTCGTCACCCTCGATGACTTGCTGCCAGAGAATCGAGCCTTTGCGGCAGACCCACTTGATCGTCTCGCCGCTCTGAGTCGTCGTCGTGTACTGATCGTCCGGGCTTTGCGTACATGGTTCCGTAGGCGGCGGAGAAAATGGTGTCTGCAAAGTAACCTCGAATTTCTTTTCATCAGCGGCAAAAACCGCACCGCTTGCTGCACAGAAAATAAACAAAGCAAGCAGGATTGCGCCGAGCCGGTTTTTTGATTTCAGTTTTTGCATTTTTGAATCTTGGAATTTTACCACGAAATAATGTTTATATCAAATATCAGAACCAAAAATAAGCCTCTCCTGTCTATTTGACAGAGGTTTTTTAATTTTTAAATTTTTACAATTTTTAAATAAATCTTAATTTCTAATTTTTAAAAATTTAGATTTTGAATTTGTTTACAAAATTAAAAATTATAAAATTAAAAATTTCACCAAATATCAGCGTGTTAAAATCGCTTCATCTTAGAATAAAGCCCAATGATCAAAGTCCGCTTTCCCCCCTCCCCGACCGGACCGATGCACATCGGCACTGCCCGAACTATGCTCGTGAATTTTTTGTTCGCGCGCCAGCACAGAGGGAAAATTGTTTTTCGGAGTGAGGATACCGACCGCGCACGCTCGACCCGGGAATTTGAAAAAGAAATTTTGGACGGCATTAGCTGGCTCGGGCTGGATTTCGACGAAGGGCCGTTTCGCCAATCCGAGCGCGATGCAGTTTACGAGAAATATTTTGAACAGCTGAAAAAGTCCGGCGCGATTTATCCCTGTTTTTGTAGTGCGGCAGAGCTCGAAGCCGAGCGCGAAACGCAGAACGCACAGAAATTACCACCGCGCTACTCGGGCAAATGTCGCGATTTGTCAGCGGAAGAAATTGCCGAATTTGAAAAAGCCGGACGCAAACCGGTGTGGCGTTTCCGCGTCCCGGCTAGCGAAATCAAATTCACTGACCTCGTGCGTGGCGAAATTTCTGAGCGAGGTGAAAACATCGCCGACTTCGTGATTCGTAAATCCGACGGTCAATTCCTTTACCACTTCACCGTCGTCGTCGACGATGTCGAAATGAAAATCAGCCATGTCATCCGCGGCGAAGATCACATTTCCAATACTTCGAAACACATTTTGCTCTTCGAGGCGCTCGGTGCGGAGGTACCGCGCTTCGGACACCTTCCGCTACTGCTGAATAAAGACCGCTCGAAAATGTCGAAGCGCGACGAATCGGGCAAACCGGCGACAGTGGAAAGATTGAAAAATGACGGCTATCTGCCCGGGGCAGTCGTGAATTTTCTCGCGCTGCTCGGCTGGAATCCGGGCGGAGGATCCGAGCAAGAATTTTTTTCAATGGATGAATTGGTCGCGAAATTCGACTTCGCGGGTGTCGCGAAAGCCGGTGCGGTTTTTGATTTGGAAAGATTGAATTTTTTTAATGCGCACTATTTGCGGCAATTGCCGATTGAAGAATTAGTCGAGCGAGTGAAACCATTTTTAAATTTTGTGGTCGATGACGATGTGCGTCTGAAAAAAGCTGTGCAGCTCGCGTCCGAGCGGATGCAATTTTTGGCAGAAGCACCGCAATTTTTGCACTATTTTTTCGGCGAAATTGACCCGCCACTTGAGCTTTTCGAGAATGCAAAAATGAAAGTCGACCGCGCGAGCTCGATCGAGGCGCTCGAAAAAAGTTTGCCTGTCTTAGAAAAAATTGAAAACTGGACGACAGAAGAAATCCAAAAAGAACTTCTCGCCCTAGTAGCGGAGCTCGGTTGGAAAAATGGTCAACTCCTCTGGCCGCTGCGCGCCGCGCTCACCGGCGAGAAATTTTCGCCCGGAGTCTGGGAAATGGCGGACGCGCTCGGTCGAGATGAAAGCCTGACGCGCATGCGAAAAATGCTTGACAAACTAAAAAAATAGGATTAAGCTCGCTTCCTTTTTCGCTCGGAAATTGTAAACTCTCGCCGTAATGAAACTCTCTCACCTCACCGAAATCGTCAAAAATGTGGCTGCGACGCTGACATGCCCAAAATGTGGTAAGCACTTCGTGGGCGATGCCGTCGATGTTGTGGATATCACCGGCGACCGCGGACTTTTTTCGGCGCACTGCCTGCACTGCAATTCCGCCACTTTGGTCGCGATGAATATCCGCGAGTACCGCCAGAAGATTGCGAAGCGTGAACGCCAAATTTCGAAAGTCGCGTTTAATAAAATCGCGCCTGCCGATGTCGTCGAGATGAAAAACTTTTTGGAAGACTTCGACGGCGACTTCCGCAAAATTTTGGAAGAACCCGACCGCAAGAAGCGCGTCGAGTAATTTTGCCTCGCTCGGATTAATCAATCCGTAGCTCGCGGTTTTGGTTTTACTAATGCCGACATATCTACCCCCTAAACCCTAAACCCTACCCCCCTAATAAATGACTGAAAAAATAATCACACTCGGCGTCATCGCGCATGTCGATCACGGCAAGACGACACTCGTCGACGCACTACTGAAACAGGGCGGCGCGTTCGCGGCGCACGAAGCTGTCGGCGAACTCGTGATGGATTCGAATGCACAGGAGCGCGAACGCGGCATCACGATTTTGTCGAAAAACTGTTCGATTCGTCACAAAAATTTGAAGGTCAATATCGTCGACACACCTGGCCACGCCGATTTCTCAAGCGAGGTCGAACGCGTTTTGAAGGTCTGCGACACGGTGTTGCTGCTCGTCGATGCACAGGAAGGTCCGATGCCACAGACGCGTTTCGTCACGCAAAAGGCTTTGAAAATAGGTTTGAATCCGATTGTCGTAATTAATAAAATCGACAAACCTGGGTCAAATGTCGCGAAAGTCCACGATCAAATTTTTGATCTTTTTGCTGAGCTCGGCGCGACGGACGAGCAGCTCGACTTCCCGATGATTCTGACCATCGCGAAACAAGGCATCGCGAAATTAGCGGAATCAGACGAGTCGACGAATCTCGATCCCCTCTTTGATTTGATTCATTCGAAAATCGAACCGCGTGTCGGCTCAAGCGAAGGTGGGTTGCAGGCGCTGGTTTATTCGCTCGAATATGACAATCACCTCGGACGCATCGGCATCGCCCGCGTGATTCGCGGGAAGCTGAAAAAAGGCGAGGAAATCGCCATCGCCCGTCGCGATGGCTCAATCGCGAAAGGTCGCATTTCGAAAATGTTCGTTTTTCAAGGCGTGAGCAAAATCGAGGCAGATGAAGCTGCTGCCGGAGAAATCGTGGGCGTCGCCGGATTCGCGGATATCACGATTGGCGAGACTTTCACCGAGGTCGCGAAACCCGAAGCACTGCCAGTCATCGAAATCGGCGAACCGACTGTCGCGATGGCCTTCCATGTCAATACTTCTCCACTCGCGGGCAAAGAAGGCAAACTTGTCACGACGCGCCAAATTCGCGAGCGCCTTTTCCGTGAGCTCGAGACGAATGTCGGACTGCGCGTCGAAGAAATTCCGAATTCGGACAGCTACAAAGTCTCCGGTCGCGGCGAATTGCATCTCGCGGTTTTGATTGAAAATATGCGCCGCGAAGGCTTTGAATTAGCTGTCGGTCGTCCGGAAGTTATTTTGAAAGAAGTCGACGGCAAGAAACTCGAGCCGATTGAAACTGCGGTGGTCAATGTGCCGGACGAATTCACCGGCGGCGTGATTGAAAAAATGGGCAAACGCCGCGGCGAAATGCGCGACATGAAAGCCGAGGAAGGTTTCACGCGCATCGAATTCGAAATCCCGACACGCGGACTCATCGGCTACGCCAGCGAATTTATTCGCGACACGCGCGGCGAAGGCACGCTTGATCACATCTTTTTGAATTACGATGAATGGCGCGGCGCCATCCCCGCCCGCTCGAATGGCGTGCTGATTTCCCAGGAAAATGGCATCTCGGTCGGTTTTGCGCTTTCGAATTTGCAGGAACGCGGAATGCTTTTCATCGGACCACAGGTCGAAGTTTACGAAGGCATGATCATCGGCGAAGCTTCGCGCCCCGGCGACATCATCGTGAATCCGCTGAAAGGTAAGAAGCTGACGAACATGCGCTCGAGTGGCACGGACGAAGCGTTGAAATTGGTTCCACCGCGCAAATTGACGCTCGAGACGGCGATCGAATATGTCGCGGACGATGAGCTCGTCGAGATCACACCGAGCAAAATTCGCCTGCGCAAAAAGCTTTTGGTTGAGCACGAGCGCAAACGCGCGAAATAATTTAGCGGCTTAGAACTGTCTTGATTGTGTGAATCTTGAGACTAATCGAGGTTTGAGCTGCGCAAATTTTTAATTTTATCCGTCTCATTTTTAACCCCGGAATTAATTCCGGGGTTAGGAGTGCTGGCGGTAGAATCAGAGCGATGACCCTCGCAAGTTCAAGTTTATAAATGAACCGTCCATTTTTCTGTTAGCTCAAATATGCAGGTTCGAATTACAAATTCGAACCGGCACAAGAATTTTTGGCTGAGGAAAAATTACTTTGGAAAAATCGACTCGATGTTTTTGGCATTCAGGAAGCGGTGGTCTTTTTTGAAAATAACTTCGGCGATGTGAAAAATCGTGTAGGTAATGAAAAATGCGCCGAGTACATCAATCGAATAGTGGAGGTGCGCCAAAAGTACGACCACACCGAAAACGATGGCAGTCATGACGAAAGCAATACGCAGAAAACGATTTTCCCAAAAAATCAGCGCCAGCAAAAAAGGCAGACCCGTGTGACCCGAGAAAAACAAATCACCGCCGAAAGTAAAATCCCCGACGATGCTGGCAGGATTGATTTCCATGTGCGTCGGAAAAGGACCGATGTGCGTGATGGAGATGAATACCGCACGGATAATGACGAAAAGCGCAATGCTTTTGAGCGTGAAGGGAATGACTCGCGGTTTTACTAAACACAAAATTGCGACCAAAGCCCAAAACACAATCGAGCCATAAACAAATAAAAATTCGAGGTGAAAAACAGGGACATTGCTCAGGACAACATCCGTGACGAAATTACTGGAGCGGCTGGTCGCATACATTCCGGCGTGAAAATTAATCCACAGGCTTAAAGCAAACAGTAGAACAGCAAGCCCTGTTGAGGATAGAAAATTTTTATCGCGGAAATAAGTCCGGTACTGCTCAAGCACTCTTTGCACCCGACCGCGCGCGAGCAATTTGCTCAAGGTAAAGCTGTTCGAAAGCCGCAATAGTCTTAGTGATGTCATGTTTGGCGATGATAGCTAAACTGGCGGCACCAAACTTTTTTTGCAAGTCTGAATCAGCCAAAAGCTGGATAATTTTAGCGGATAATCCCGAAATGTCAGCAAGCTCGAAGAGAAAACCATTCTCCCCATCGTGCACTAATTCAGGCAAAGCCATCGCATTGACGCCGAGCACTGGCAGTCCAGCCGCGAGTGCTTCCATCGTGACGATGCTTTGCAGCTCAGCGATACCGGCGATGACGAAACAACTCGCCAGCAAGTAGAGCGCCGGCAAATCTGCATTCGGCACGAATCCGGCGAAAGTGACATGCTCGGCAATCCCAAGTTCGCGTGCCAGCTTTTCCAGTCTCTGGCGTTCGGCGCCCGTCCCCGCAATCACGAAGTGGAATTGTGTTTGCTGCCTCGCCAGTGCCACCGCGCGTAAAACGGTATCGAGATTTTTTTCACGATCAAGCCGTCCGACATAGAGCAGGATCGGCTGATTTGGTAAAGCGTAACGCTCGCGCAAATCAGCGGTCGGCTGACTGCGGTCGAATTTTTGTAAATCAATCCCGCAGGAAATCGCCTCGACCGGCAATTTGACTTTGTCACGAATCAAATCTGCCGCCGTCTCAGTCGGTGTGGTAATCCGCCCGACTTGATTGTAAATGCGCGCGAAATCACGCCACGCCCAGTTTTTGACGATATTGCGCATGAATTCCGGCACCGGCAAATAGTGAACCAGATTTTCCGGCATGAAGTGATTCGTCGCGACGATTGGCAGATTGTTTTTCTGACTCGCCTGGAAGACTTTGCGACCGATGTAAAAATGCGCCTGCAGATGGACGATGTCCGGCTGAAATTCGGTGAGGATGTTTTGGAAAGTAGCGTCCGAGGCGAAAGCCGCAAAACGAAAATCGCGGTAAAAAAAGACTGGCACAGACCTAATGCCATAAACCAAAATATCGTCGATGTAGGTTTTGGTGTGGGCGAAAGATTGCGCAGGTGCGACCACTGCCACCGTGTGATTTTTTTGGTGCAGCGCCTGCGCGAGCCTTTGCGCGAAGTAAGAAGCTCCGTTCACATGCGGGTAATAAGTGTCGGCCGCCAGCAAAATACGCATCAGGGTTTGGGATTAATTTTCCACTTACGGAACAAAAGAATCAGCACGATTGCGAGCGCGATGACGGAAGTGCTGGCAGCAAAGTAATTCAAATAGTTGTTGATTTGGAGATAGGCGTGTCCGAAAAGGATGCCGATGATGAGAAAAACCGCCGCCTGCAAAAGCGTCGTCAAAAAACAAATCAGAATGTAACGCCAATAAGAAATTTTGAGAGTACCCGCCGCGACCAAGCCGGTGAAGCCGATACCGTGAATCAGCTTGGCGAAAATAATCGTCTTATTGCGATGCTTATGAAAATACTGTTTCGCGTCTGCCATTTTTTCCGGAGTGATCTTGAGGAAATGTCCGAAGTGCGCGAATAAAAAATGAGCACCGAAACGCCCAAGCGAATAATACAAAGTATCACCCACTAAATCACCCGCGACGATGATGGCATAGACGACGAAAGGATTAAAAATTCCAAGCGTGACGAAAAATCCTCCGAGCACAGAGACGATCGGACCTTCGACAATCGCGAGCGGAATAAGTAAATGATACTTATAAGCCAGTAGCAGTGAAACTAATGAGCTCAAACCGTGGGAATTAAATGATAATAGACATGGGCGTAGTCAATCTCGGCGCGCGCTTAGCTAATTTTGCGTTTCCCAGAACGCCTCCGCCTCTTTTTCCATTTTAGCTAAACGCTCGTAATAATCTGGAAATTCGTGCAAATGCGCGAGTGCAATTTTACCAGTCATGAGCGGATCGTCATTACTGACATTCGTAGAAGCAGCAACCAAGCCGTGTTCTAGCTCGACGACCATCCCCGCGCGAAAAGATTCGAGCGTAAATTTAACTTGGACGAAATCAATGCCAAGCTGCTCTGCGACGGCACTGGCTTCTTCGACCGTGAAATGGCGTTTGCTGCTCATTTTGTAGGAGTTAATTAAAATCGGAACCGCACTATGTTAGCGCAAAAATCAAAGCTTTGTTAAAATTCCGGCACTTTTTCCTTAAGAACGAACTGAGGATTAAGTTGGTAAGGATTAAGTTGGTAAGGAGTAAGGATTAAGTTGGTAAGAACTAAGGGTTAACTACCAATCCTGAAGGGACCCCTTCGGGGCTACCAACTAATAACTATTGGGGCGTCGCCAAGCGGTAAGGCACCGGGTTTTGGTCCCGGCATGCGTGGGTTCGAATCCTACCGCCCCAGCCATCACGGGCAGTGAGTCTGACTCACTTGCCCTAGGTAGGGGTGCGCAAATAGCGACCCATGTGCCTTGGTCATAAGGGCAGGTTCGTTAAACTAAGATTCATATCTTCTTTTCCTTCTCTGTATACCCCGTCTATGATCTCTCTCTTCAGATTCTATTCCTTTAATTAGATATTCTTTATAAGCGATAATAAATTCGTGTAATTTTTTATTTTTGCCTATCTTCCAATTATTGGCTGCTGCTAGTTTCCTACGGTATGCGTTTGCCATAATTGGCTCGCTTGCCAAACCTGATACGCCACCAGGATTTGCGATATGTACTATGAAATCGTTCCACATTCTTTCATCGCTTGGTAATTTTTTAATGGCATATAAAATTATTTCAGTTATCACATCTCCTGAATACCAACTAGTCAATCCATGTAGTAATTCTTTTGATTCTTCGTGCTTTCCATTGTCAATTATTCGATGAATACGATCTACTAAGTGATCACATAGTCCTGGGTAAAGACTATGCAAAGTGTATCCAACTTTCCAAGTGTCTATTTGATCTAGCCATTTTAATATCTCATCAATTATTGGTTTTTGACTAACATGGAGTGCATCTGTCCAGTAGTTATTACTTCTTGGTATATCAGAGTAACGAGAATCTACCAATCCCCTCATGCTTTGTTGAAATTGTATTCGGCTCATCAATAAATGAGTAAACATTTTTGGATAATTTCTAATAAGGTGTTGAAGGACATGCGGTAAATGATAGTCATCAACATGATTTATTTTTATAAATCCATAGGAAATTCTTTCCCAGTCGCTTTTTTTAAATTTTTTTAAAATAGTTTTTTTACTATCCTGCTCATAAAATTCATTAACCCACTTGTAATATTTTTCTTTGTTTAGTTCTTCAATAATTTGAAGTAGAAATTCTTTCTGTGATGTATCGCAGAAACCTATTTTTCTTAAGATGTATACTAAAATATTTATTTTTTCTGATCGTCTTTTCATAGATTTTGATTTTTTAAAAATCTCTTTAAGTAAATTAACAGTGTCACGTCCTTTTAAATTACACATTGCGATTGTAATTTCGAATAAATAAAGTCCTTGCCTTATCCAATTGCTCATCATCCTTTCTACCTGTGTTTGCTTATTCGATTGCCAAACTCCTTGCATTAGTGGGCTCATGAATTCTCTAAGGTGTTTATGCTTATTTTTCAGTAATTTTATCGCTAAAATAGGTTTGTCTACGCCTATCTTTAGTAATAACTCCTTAAAGTAAAGAAATTTGCTTGAATCCTTTTCTTGTAAGTTTGTGCCAGCAAACTTTACGATTCGTCTCTGCCACTTGTTAAAAGTTTTAGCTGATATATCAGTTAAATATTCCTCTACTCTTTCACTCCTAACTGCTCGCTCATCATCAATAGACGAATTTTTTTTGTGGCGAAAATCCCAACCAACAAGTGCACGATAAATATCATATTCCGGATTGCTATTCAATGTTTCAGACAGTTTCGCCAAAGCTGGTAGTCCTTCATCACCAAATACTCTTTCTGCGATAAGGAACTGACCTTCGATATGTAGCAATAAGTTAAGCGATTCCTTACTCGCTATGTTGGCATAAAACCTCGATACTGAATCAGTGCTATCTTTAACTATTTCTCTAATCTCACCGCCATGAGATGACGCGTAGAGAGCACAACTAAATGCCTGCAGTAACACTCTTTTCTGTGAATAAGTGGTTGCACGAAGATATAACTGTTTCAGAAGAAAAATCCACTTATTACGGATATTTTTAATGTTTTTATCCGCCGGTAAAGAGCCAGATGAAAAATTAATAACTTCGCATCCATCTTTAAAGTCTGTTGTTGTTGCCTCATAACTTGCACTCAAAATTGAGCTTGAAGCTCCACAAATAAGAGGTAGTAATTCCAATCTTTTGCTTATGTTGTTGTTCTTAATTTCATTTAGAAAAATTTCTTGAACAATGCATCCTTGTTTTTTAATAACATTGATATTGTATGTTGTAGTTCTTTTTATGCATTCGGTTATATTGTTTTGTGCTTCTGACTCAGATATAAAAAACAGTTTTATCAAAATCCGAAAAGCATAATCTATTGCTTGATATTTGAGTTGGTTTATTAGCGCCACTATCGCCACCACTACATCACAATGATTTTTACCCTCCCATACACCAAAAGGGGTAGTTTCTTTTATGATTTTATTTGTTTTTGAGTTTAGTGCTAAGTCATATAGCGCATCAAATAATTTTTTTATTTCCGTGATTTTTGGAGCCTCTTCTAATGACTCAACGTCTTTTTTAATGGAATCTATCCATGCATAGATTTCATTATTATTATTTGATTTAGCTAATAATTTCAACTCAAATAAATCTAGTTTCGATGGGGCTCTGCGAGCCAAATTATACTGCTCTGTAATGTACTCCCAATCTTCTTGCGCTTTATTCAAGCTAAGCATTACATCTCCAGCAATCCTTCCTAATTTTTCAAACATATAGGGAAATTTTTTCTTTATTTCCTCATTATTTTTATAAAGAATGTCGTGCTCTAGTTCATTCCATGCATGAAACATTACCGTTGTAAGTTGTATTTCAAATTTTATTTTGTCGAATTTTGTGTATTCAGGTAGCTCAGATCTAGGTTTTTTAAAAACTCCAATAAAGTGGTATGCACTATACTTTTCGTCTGACTGTTTATCTTTAAATCTACCCTCGAATTCTTGATCTAGGATCCCTAAAAACTTTTGTAAATCAGACCTGAGATAGAAAATGATTCTACATCCTGCCAAGTCGGGAATATCGTCTAGATCCTTAATATTTTTATATTTGTCTTTATTCTCAAAGTTCTTCTTTAAAGAAATAACCTCTTTAGCCCGCGCTTGAACAACCTGATAATTGACTTCTTTATCTAAAAGCCCCTCCAAAAGAGACTTTAATGCAATCACACATTCTTCATAAATAGGCCTTTTTTCTTTGTATTCGGCAATAAGCAATTCGGGGTCCATTAATTAATAATAATTTCTTCAAATTGAATTTTAGAGCTTGAGAATAAAATTCTCTACTTAGACCGTTATGTGCCCCGACTCGTGGGGGGCAGGGTTTTTGGGGTAAAATACAAAAAATGTCCAAGCTACTTCGTTGCTATCTCGCTAGCCAAATTAGCCAAAAACATCCACAGCATGCGCTGGAGAAACTTAATGGATCTATTCGCTCGGCAAATGTCGCTCTCAATCCACATCAGATAGATGCGGCAGTTTTTGCTTTTAATAGCCCTATCTCCAGAGGCGCAATTTTAGCTGATGAAGTTGGTCTAGGTAAGACAATCGAAGCTGGATTAATCCTTAATCAGCTTTGGGTAGAAGGAAAAAGAAAAATCCTCATTTTGGTGCCGGCTTCACTTCGTACACAGTGGGTCGATGAATTACGGGATCGTTTTGGTTTAGATTCAATTTTGATTGACGGTGCTAAATTGCAAAAACTTATTAAGGAAACTCAATCTTTTAATCCATTCGATAACAAAGAAGGCGGTATTTATATTGCTTCTCACAACTTTGGCTCGAGCCAAAAATATGAAATGTACGTAAAAAAAACTGCTTGGGATTTAATTGTAATTGATGAAGCCCACCGCATGCGTAATGTCTATCGTCGAGGCAATAAAACTGCTAAACGTTTACGAGACAATATCCAAGGTCGTCCTAAAATTCTACTTACCGCTACGCCGCTTCAGAACAATTTAATGGAACTCTATGGTTTGGTGAGCTTTATTGATGAGAAAATTCTTGGCACTGCTTATTCCTTCAGAACGCTTTATCAAAAGAGCCGAAATGGTGCTGATTTAAGCCTTTTACGCGAAAGGCTGATGGGTAAATTTGATCAACAAACTGGCACGGTAGAAGGTGGGGTTTTAACTCGCACTCTACGCAAACAAGTCAAAGGGCTTGTGAAATTTACCCAACGTCACTGTATCACCGAAGATTTCACACCAGAAAAAAATGAAATCGATCTCTATGATGGTATTAGTGAATATTTAGGAAGGCCATATCTTGCTTCTATGTTGGCCACTCAGCGCAATATGATGGAGCTCGTCTATCGCAAAATCCTTGCCAGTTCTTCTTATGCTATTGCCGGCACACTAGAAAAAGTAGCACAATTTTTGGCAAAAAAATTACAGCTGGAATTTTCTGTCTCGCAAAAAGATTTACAAGCTATTGCTGATCAAGTCCTCCAAGAAGAACTCAAAAAAAGACGCAGTCCTATTGAACCAGTGACTATTGAAAAAGCAATTAAAAAAGAGATTGTCGATCCAACACAGGTCTTACCGCTTGAAGATACTGAAATTAATCTAGGAGATTTATCAGAAATGGAAGAAGAGACTCAGATAGATGCCGAGGCGGAAATATCTGACGATCTCGGTGAAGATGAAGACGTTGATGATAAAGACGAGGTAGAAAAGCAAGAAGATAAAAAAGAATCTATACCAAAAACGGGCCATCAATTTACAGAAGAAGAAGTTAAAGCAGAGTTCAATTACATTCTCCACTATCTTTTTCTTGCGAAATCAATCCAAAAAAATATGAAAGGTGAAGCGCTCGTGCGTGCGCTTAGCAGAATATTCAAATTTAACCACAAGCAGGGTTGGCCGGAAAAAGTTGTTATTTTTACCGAATCCCGTCGTACGCAAGACTACCTAGAGAGACTTTTAACCCAAAAAGGTTTTGAAGGCATTGTACTTTTTAATGGCACAAATGCTTCACAAAAAGCTAAGGACGCTTATGCGGAATGGGCAAAAGAATTCCCAGAAGAAGCCGCACAAAATTCCAAAAGCATTAACCAACGACGTGCTCTTGTTTGGAAGTTTCGCCAGCCAGAGAGTCACATGCTCATCACAACTGAAGCCGGTGCTGAGGGTCTGAATTTACAATTTGCTAATGTTGTGATTAATTACGATCTGCCCTGGAACCCACAGAGAGTTGAACAGCGCATTGGACGCTGCCATCGTTATGGTCAAGAGCTTGATGTTCTCGTTGTGAATTTTCTCAACCAGACCAACTATGCAGATAAAAGAATCTATGAATTATTAAGAGAAAAGATCAAACTTTTCGGTAATCTTTTTGATTTTGGAGACAAGATTTTAGGCACCGAAGTCATAACTGATGATGGTTATGATGTGCGTGAGGTTGCACTAGGGTCTCTCGATAGTGGTGTTGGCTTCGAGAAAAAAATTCTTGGAATTCTTAAGAATTTTCGTTCAGACAAAGAGATTAAGCAGCAATTTGATCAACTACAGCTGGAGCTCTCACATGAAATTGACTTGAAGTTTGAGAACGCCCACCGTAAAGTTATCCAGCATTTCGATGAAGAGGTGCGTCAAAAATTACAAATTCGCGGTAAAGACATCAGAGATGCGCTTTCACGGTACGACAAACACATGCAGGCTTATGTCACATTGGCTTTTCGGAAAGGTTGGCGTGAAATCGCTCCCCGCTACTACAAGCTATCTACTATTCCAGACGAGCTGCAACATCTATCTGCCAAAGAGCTTGCTATAACCTACAGTGTCGGTGAAATTTCACCTGAAGATCAGGAACGCGGAATTATTCAACTTTCTTCTCGTTCAGAAATCTTGCGACCATATCTTGCGAAAGACAGAACATCGCGGGCACTTGCCGGTAAAGCCATACTTCATCCCCAAAATACACACACAGATTGGTTTGGGTGCGAGGGACAAATCGTGGTTCATCGTTTGCACTGTGAGCAACAGAATGCCAATAACGGCAAAGAAGAATTTGAGGATTTTGTATATTCTGGCATTATAAAAACTGTTGATGGCTGGAAAATTATCGAGAGCTCCGAGCAGCTCAAACGACTTATCGATCCTGCCAGCACCGAATGGAAAAGCATAGTTGAATCTTCGGTGCGCATTCGTGATGATTTAAAAGATGTGCTCAAAAAAAATATTGATATAAAAAAACAGGAAATTGAGGATAAAAATGAAGCTTATATCGATCGCCAACGTGATATTCTCCAGCAATACGCTAAAGACCAATTACTTAGGAATCAGCGCGAGATGCAAGAAAAACAGAATGAAATTGAAACGATAGAGAAACAACTAAAAACTACACGTACAATCGGTGCTCATGAACGTCGTCAAATTCGTGATGAAATCGACAAAAAACAGAAGGATTTTCTAAAAAGCCAAGAGCGCTTTTTCGAAGCCCAAAAACAAGCTTTCAAAGAAAAGGATCATGACCTAGCTCTACTTAAAAAAAGACTCAATCTTGCAATCACACCCGAGCACTTACTCACCTTACAGTTTAAAATCTCAAATAAGTAATGCCTGATATTATTAGAATTTTTTCGGCTAAGTTGTCCAAACTTCTTGAGAGCGGTACTGAACGTACGCTCTACAAAGATTTTTGTATTTTTATAGAAAACATAGCGACAGAACTTAAATATAAGGAAATAATCGCAACTGCCGAGGAAAACTCGACACAACATGAGGACAACATCGGCTTCCCAGATATCACTGTACGCCAGGGCGACCGCCTCGTCGGTTGGATCGAGCTGAAATTACCAAATGATTCGCTCACCAAAGAGAAATTTCAAAAGCAATTTAAAAAATACGAAGACGCATTAGAAAATATTATTTTTACAAATCTGCGCGAATGGCAGCTCTGGCAATGGAATAGCGCGGGCAAGGCTGAAAAAATTTCCACGCTACTTTTTGATTTACAGGATTTCAAAATTGGAGAAGATCAAAAACTTCACGATCTTTTTTTCAAGTTTTTCGAAGGTCAAGCTTATGCTGCCCGCACGCCAAAGCAGTTGGCACTAGCTCTTGCTCGTAAGGCTAAATTTTTAAGTCAGCAAATCGAAGATGTTTTGAAGAAATCTGTCGAAAATTCTGAGTTAGTTAAATTAAAAAAGTTTTTCGAAGAGACACTTGTTGAAGCTATTAAACCTCATCAATTTGCCAACATGGTGGCAGAGACAATGGCATACTCGCTTTTTCTCGCTGCGCTCGAACATGAGGAACGAGATGCCGACGAATCACTCACGCTCACGACAGCGATTGATTATCTGCCGAAAAATGTGCCGATTTTGCGAGGAATGTACGACCTCGTAAAAAATGTTTCGAACTCGGAAAAGAGCATTTCGCACGCGGTAAATGGCGTGCTGGAGCAACTGAAAAACTCGGAGATTGGCAGCATCAAAGCCAGGCTGGAAGACCCGAAACGCGGTCGCGATCCAGTGGCAGAGTATTTCTATGAAGATTTTTTGGAAGCTTACGATCCCGAGGCCAAGAAGCAAGGTGGCGTTTTTTACACACCGAAACCAGTGGTAGATTTCATCGTCGCTGCAACCGATTCACTACTTCGTAAAAAGTTCAGTAAAAAAGAAGGTCTTGCCGATGAAAGTGTGAGTATTCTCGATCCAGCGACTGGTACGGGCACTTTCCTCATGTCTGCGATTCAAACCATCTACCAAAACATTACATCCGAAAACGGCACACTCGGTGAAAGTATTGTGAAAGGAAAGTTTTCCAAGGTCGTTCGCAATCACATTTTAAAGCACTTTTACGGTTTCGAAATTATGATGGCGCCGTATGCGATGGCACATCTTAAGTTGTCATTAATCATCGAGAAATACGGTTTCCGGTGGGAAGAAACTTACGAAGACGGAGACACGACGAATGATCGCTTCCAAATCTATCTCACAAATACGCTCGACGATCCGAATCAACCTCCACGACTCGACATGCCAGGGTTAAAAATTGCGGAAGAAAGCAATAGGGCTACAAAAGTAAAAAATGAAGCACCCGTACTCGCCATCCTCGGCAATCCACCATATTCGAATTTCGGGATGATGAATAAACAGCCGTGGATTTTAAAACTACTTGATGACTACAAGAAAAATCTCAACGAAAAGAAAATCAATCTCGATGATGATTACATTAAATTCATCCGTTTCGCACAGTGGAAAATCGAAAAATCTGGTAGTGGAATTTTCGCGATGATTACGGCAAATAGCTTTCTCGACGGCGTGACACACCGCCAAATGCGAGCAAGCATCCTCGCAGATTTCGACGAGGTGTACATCGTGAATCTACACGGCAACAGTCGCAAAGGCGAGACGAGTCCCGATGGAAGCAAAGACGAAAATGTTTTCAACATCCAGACTGGCGTCTCGATAAATATCTTCGTACGGTTGCCGGAGCGCCATGAAAAATGTGTCGTGAAGTATCTTGATCTTTGGGGTCGAAAAGACGCCAAATTTGAGTGGTGTAATACGCAAGTTGAAAAAAGTTTTGCCGACACTGATTGGTTTAAAAAAAACGCGTGGTGTGAGATTGACTGGCAAAAATTCAACGCTGATTTCTGCGCGACACGGTGGAGTAAGAAACTCGGCGCACTCAATTTCCTCGTGCCACCAGCTGCTGATGCAGGAGAAAAAATGTTGGAGTACGGGCAATTTTGGGGAGTGACTGATATTTTTGAACAATCTGGAAGTGGAGTAAAAACTGATCGTGATAATCTTTGTTTTGATTACGAAAAAAAGAAACTTGAGGCAAGGATGAAGAAAGCATTTTCGGAAGATTGTGAGCGGAAATTTGTTGAAAAATACGAAATCAAAAACTCAAGTAGCTATAAGTTTAAAGACAAACTTACTGAACAAAGTTTCGACAATTCGGCAATTTATAAATGCCAATATCGACCTTTTGATGAACAGTTTTTATATTACAAAGTTGGATTTACAAGTCGTCCAGGCTGGGAAACCATGCGCCACATGCTTCAACCGAATTTGGGATTAGTGACAACACGGTTGCTTCCCGATGAGAATTTTAAGCATTTGTTTTGCGTAAATAGCCTAATCGATATTCATATTGTTTCTGATCAAAATTATCTTTTTCCTCTCTACCTCTACCCCGAAACAGAAAAAAACTCGACCGAAAACGACGAGACGAAATTTTTGAAAGGTGGGCAACAAATTAAGACTCGCACACCTAACCTCAATCCAAAATTCATAGCCGATCTAGAAAACAAAATTGACTTAAAATTTGATCCCGATGTGCGAGAAATGGTGGCGAGAGAGGATGCTGAGAATGAGTCCGCAAAAAAGGAAGGCTATTTGAAGTATTTTGGCGGTCGTTGGTGTGAGTTGATGTGCAGCGTGCCACACGGTAGTAAATCACCTCAGATACGACCATCAGATAGATATTTTGACGCCGAAGACGTATTTTATTACACCTACGCCGTCTTCCACTCACCCGCGTATCGCGCTCGTTATGCTGAACAGTTGAAGATCGACTTTCCACGCCTCCCGCTTACTTCCAACTCTAGGTTATTCAAACATCTTGTGGTAAATGGTCGTCAGCTTGTAAATCTTCACCTCCTTGGCAAAAACCCATTCGATTCATCACCAACTATTTTTGACGACACAAGCAAATGGGGCGTGAAAGCGGAGGACGAAGCTCCCGTCGGAACAGATGATTGGAAAGTAACAAAAGTTGAGTACGATCCGCAAAAACAACGTGTCTATGTAAATGCTGGACAATATTTCGATGGTATCGAAAAGGAAGTGTGGGAATTTATGATTGGCGGCTATCAGGTACTAGAAAAATGGCTAAAAGACCGCAAAAAAGCCGAGCGATGTTTATCAGTCGATGATCTCAAACACTACATGAAAATCGTTGTTTCGCTTCGCGAAACTCGGCGTATCATGCAGGAAATTGACCACCTGATAAAGAAGTGGCCCATGGAGTAGATCGAGTTAAAATAACTCATGATTGCGACTATGCGAATCTTTGATTTTGCATCATGTCAAAAAATCAAAATCCCAAATCTAAGATTAGAATCCTCGCGTCGAGTTGGAAGTAATTAATACTTGATGCGTCCCGATCTTTTATCTATTTCTTTGTGCAATATTTTCCAATATCGTGAAATTTGTTTTTTGATACTATCAATTTTCATAATGTCGCGAAATGCTTTTTTCGCATAAGAAATAAAATTCTGTTTTCCAAGATGGGTAAATTTTTTATAGAGTCTGTCTTTCCAAATAGTTTTATCTTTGGGGTTTTTGCTTGCTCGAATTGCCGCAGCATGCACGGCGCTCTTCATCTTTCTATAAAACCTAGCCATGCTTGATGCTCGGATTAATATTTTCTTGCCGTCAAATTCAAAACCTAAATATTGCAACGCTGGTCTGTTCGATTTCGAGTCCGATTGATCAATTTTTATTGTGCCGTTATCTTCGTAAAATTCAACAAGCTCTGTTTTATCTTCACTAATTTTTAAGTGATATTTAGCTATTTCTTCGGTCATTTTTTTCATTACTTCACCTTTATACTGCGCATCACAAATCACCAACATGTCATCACTGTACCGTCTGTATGATCCGCCTCTGCTTTGTAAAAAATCGTGGATGGTTTTATCGAACTCTGTCATGTAGATATTCGCTAAAACTCCGCTAATGGGTGATCCTTGAGGTATTCCAATGTTTATGTCGTCAAATCCTTTTTTCTCCTCCTCTTCATTTTTATGAATCTTTATTTTTTTAGTCTGCACAGCATTCCTCAATTCCTCGAAGGGGCAAATTGCTTTAGCAGTCTTAGGATTTATGCCAAATAATTTCATGGCCTCGCTTCGCTCCACAAATCTAAATTTAATCAAAGATTTTAGGACTGGGTAGTAGTCATTTGGTAGCGAGAAAAATTTACGCCAGCAAATTTTGAGATGCGTGTGACTGAGTGTGTCAAAAAAACTTTTGATATCGAAAGCCATGGCAACACAGTTTTTCCTGTTTTTGATTTCGTCAAAAGCCTCTTTCGCAAAATCTATATTTGATTTTCCGAGCTCCTCATCGTCCACTATTTTTTCTATTCTTCTATAAGCCAAAACACATTTATCAAGACCTTCTTGTGTCAGAAGGTCATCGTACTTCTTCGACAGAAGAAAACCGATCCATGAATAAATTAAGGAATCGAAATGCGATGCGTAGCATATTGGTCTAGGTTTCTTTTCTATTTTTCTTTTGATTTTTCCCTTCTCGTTAAAAATATATTCACCATTATCATTTTTTTGTTTCTTATATTTGAGTGTAGTTGAAATATTTCTTACGAAAGGTAAAAAACCATGTTTTTCGAAAGAGCCCATCTTAAACATCCTTTGAAGACATTTTTCAAAATCAGAATTACTAATTTTGTAGTCAAAATGTAAGTAGCTCTTTTTCGTCTTCCATTTTTTATTTTTTTTATCGTACGCATACCGTCGTCTTTTTTCTTTTACGATCCATTCGTCTTTGAGTTGTTCTATGTCCATTTCAAAATCAGGAGGTCAATTAACGAAGTTAGAATTATGATACGGCATTTCTAACTTCTTGCCTCCTGATGCACGCAATCACTTAATCAAAATTTAATGTTGCTTGCTTTTACGCCGATTAGCTTTGATAGCATGATACCGATGCAATACACCGATTTCGCTACTCGTATTAACTCAGCTGCCTGCTGCACCTTATTGGGTGCTGGCGTGAGAAGTTTATTATCAGTGATAATTAACTTCTTCTTGACAACCTTCATTAACCGAGAATCCTTCTGACCTAATCGTCAGGGCTTCCTCCATGGTATGATATCCCTACAAAAAAAGCAAATTTTGAATTTTCTATGCCCTTCTCCCTCACCATCACCGACCCCGAAATCCTCGCACTCCTTGAAGCCTACAAACCTGACCAGCGCGAAGCCGCCGCGCTCAAGGCCATCAAGATCGGACTCATCGCCTTGAAAGACATGGAAACCGTCGGTAACGTGGACTACGTCGAAAAAGAATTCCAGAAATTCCGCCAAGGACTTGAAATAGAGCTCAAGAATCTCAAAGAAGAATTCGCCAAAAAACTCGAGGACGCCGACAAACTCATCCAAAACCAACTCGAAAAGAATTTCGATTCCAAAGACGGCGTTTTACCTCACGTACTCGAACGCTACCTTGGCGAAGGCGGCACACTTGCTGATCTTTTCGACGAGACTCAGAGTACTAGTGCCACAGCCAAATTCAAATCCATCCTCGCCGAGTACTTCGACGAAGACGCCTCAACAGTCGTAAAACTCCTCGATGCCAATAATCAGAATAGCCCGCTCTATAGTTTCAAAAAAGATTTGATTGAGCGACTCGTCAGCATAGAAAAAGAAATCAAAGCCAAAGAGTCCGCCAAAGAGGCTACCAAGCTCGAAGCGGCCAAAGGTACGCAAAAAGGTTTCGAGTACGAGGAAGTCGTCTTTGCCGAGCTGGAGAAAGTCGCCCGCGTGTTTGGTGATACCTGTCTGCCAACTGCCAAAGAAGTTGGACTAACGCTCGACAGCAAACAAGGTGATGCTGTCGTAACACTCAATCCAGCGAACACTGGCGGCGCGACCCTTCGGATTGTCTTCGAAGCCAAAGACAAAGGCATGTACCTCAACGCTCTACTCGACGAGCTGGAAGGCGCGAAGAAGAACCGCGGCGCAACCGTGGCCGTTGCTGTCGTGAGTGGTAAAGACACACTCAAGGATGTCCGTGAGGCCATCGGTGTTTTCCGTGACTATCCTGGCCAGCGAACCATCTGCGTACTCGACAAAGAGTATCCCGACGCCACCGCGCTTGAGGTCGCTTATAAGCTCGCCCGCGCCAAGCTCCTGCTAAGCTTACAAACCAAAGAAATGAAATCTGAAGCCGTCGATCTGGTCGCCATCAATACTTTGATCGAAGAGATCACAAAAAAGCTGAGCGAGTTCGCTGGGATCCAATCGACGCTGACAAAAGCCAGTACCGCGATCGACGGAGCCAAAACCCAAATCGAGGGCATGAAGAACGAACTTCAAGTCAAACTACAAGAATTAGCAGAGAAGGCACAACCGATTAAGAAGAAGTAAGCTCGGTTTCCACTTTCCCCTCCTTCACCCTCAACCCAACCTTCAAACATCCTATCAGCTCCCGCTTCTCTTCCTTCGTGCCCTCTCGCAAAACATACTTCGCATACTTCCGCACATCCACCTTCGGAATCTTCGCCTCGCTACCCAACACGCCAGTTGTGAATTTTTGATAGCGGGAAATTTCTTCCTCGATTTTCTGCCTCATCCCAAGTTGGTTGAGATCGATTTTATCGATCAGCTCGATGAGTTGCTTCGCGATCGCATCTTCACGAATGTATTTTTCCTTGCACTTATTTAGTCTCGCATTATTACATCGGTAGTAAATATAACGTTTTTTGGTACCATCTTTGAGCGTTTTGAATTTTTCCTCGCCGGTCACATTTCCTCCGCAGACTCCGCAAGTAAATAGCTTCGTGTATTCAAAATCTTTCACACCCCAATTTTTCGGCACGGTTTTGAGTTGCTCTCGCGCTTTCTCAAAAATCTCTTTCGTGATGATCGGTTCGTGATTGCCGCGATACCAATTGCCACTTCTGATTGGGTATTCGTAGTAGCCATAGTAAAACTCGTTACTAAGCATACGGTAAATGATGCTGAGATTTGCGCGTTTGCCTCCTCGTGTAGTGAAATTCACCTCCCCCTCCAACCATTTCATGATCTGACGCCCCGACCATCCCCGATTCGCCACCCGCTCGTAAATCTCGCGAATGATCGGAGCACGGTCAGGATCAAGAACAGCCTTGTTGTGCCTCCCGAAGCCTTTTTGGTTGAGATAGCCAAGAGGAGCCATGCAAGGTCGAACTCCCATCTCAGCCTTCGTTTTCTGCCCACGCTTAACGTTGATTCCCCTATTGTCGTTCTCCAGCTTCGCCTGCGAGCAAAGAATCATCAGTAGAAACTTCTCATTCGGTGAGTTTCGGAAGCGTTGACCATTGGTGCGAATATCGTGAAGGAGACCTTGGTCCATGAGATCTACTAAGGTTCCCAAATCCCCCGCATTGCGACTCAGCCGATCCGGTGCCCATGTGATAATTCCGGTGAACATTCCGCTGCGAATATCCTTCACAATTTGATTAAAAACTGGTCGTCCGCTTGAGGCTTTGGCTGAGTGGCTTTCTTTCCTAGTTTCGACTATTTCCAAGTTATTTCTTTTGGCGAGAATCAGCATCTCGTTGATTTGCGATTCGATTGAAAGGGCTTGGCGCTCGTCATCTTCCGATGATTTTCGCGCGTAAAGGCAGTAGCGAACCGGCTCGCTTTCGGGTGGTGCTTGAGCTTCCTGTGGTCGCTCAAGGACTGTGGGTGTAGGCATATTGTAGGGGTTAGAAGCTACCCCAAGGATGCCCGATGGGTGGTGGAAGTCCAGACTAAAAATAATGATATTCATTCTCGTCATCGTCGTCATTGCCAGGAAAAACTATGACAAATCTTCTTGGGGGATCAGCCATCACTTTATTAACCATAATAGTAAAAGCGTCGACCATATCATCATGCTTTTCAATGCCGAATCCCGTCATTTGTTCAATTAATTTTTCAGCTCCTTTTTTTGGGAAAAGAACCCTACCTGATTGTATGTAATGGCTAGATGCTGAGAGACGAGAATGCTTATCGCCTTTAATCAGCACCTCTATTGATTTGAAACCATCATCTTTGAGAGCATGACAAAAAGCTGCCTGATAACCTACTGACTCAACATACATGTCTACCGAGTTTGGATGATCTGCACAAATAACACGAGCTATCGCTTTTACTTCTTCTTGTGCTCCTGAAAAATTCATTCGTTTATTAACAATATTCGGCAAAATATAAATAAAAGGCTTGTATTTAAAAAGATAAACCCGCGCTGGCACGATAGCCGTATAGTCGGCTGTATGTTTTTGCGAAATAGCTAAATCTACTCCTAGACAATAGAGTCTCAATTCAACTCTGTTGTCTCGATCAGAGTTGCATTCTGGGAATTCACTGTAATAATGGATTTGATCTCTGCAAATTAACTGGCCATCTTCAGAGATTATTCTCAATTTATATTCTCGCTCCCAGGCAATGTGATTCCCTATTCGTTTTTTCTCCTCTCTAATCGCTTTCATTGAGGAATATTTGCCCAGCCATAAAATCTTATTTTTGCTATTAACAATCGGATAAGCTTTGTAGGTTCCGTACATTTCTCCTTTTCGGATTTTTTCCTTCATACGCATCAGAAGTGAATCCTCGTGCAAAAGGTTGCCAATCATGATTACACGCGTTTTTTGACTGCCAGCCGGAATAACTTCGCCAGTCAGATAATTATAGGTTTTATCACGCCCCTCTCGTGTTTTTACAGAAGCCAAATCTTCGATATCATCGCAAATAATCAAATCGGGGCGGTGCTGATTGTGGCGCAGACCTCTAACACTCTGCTCCATCGAAACTGCCATGATGCGGGCATCGTGATCCTTGATCAGCAACGAACTCGCATTCCAGTCGTCGCATTCCTCAAAGGGTCCTAAATCTTTTTTAAGAAGATCGTTTGATTCTAATTCGCGTTTTAAATTTTTGAGATGCTGACGAGCCTGGTATTGAGTTTGTCCGACCAGCAAAACAAACTTTTTCTGTTGCTTGCCTAAAATTGCCCAAATCGGATATGAGAGACTCATAATTGTAGACTTACCAGATCCTCTGAATGCGACAATAACTGCGTTTTGTGTTCCTTCATCTTCCGTTATTCCAAAAATCTCCCTCTGAAAATCCGCGGTTGGATAAGTGATGTAATGCGAAAAATAGACGTGAAAAAACCAGTAATGGCTCTCCCTTGTGACTTTTTTTCTGACTTTGTTGTCACTGATTATTTTCTTATAAAGCTCCGGCGGTAATTCTATGGGCTGTTGTTTTTGCATAGCAAAAGTTACTTATTAATCTTTTTATTAGCTTTTTTCTTTTTCAGTAAACCGCCAAATTCAAGAGCCTGTTCCACGGCTTTTTGTTGCTCATCGTTGAGTTCCAAATCTTCTTTTTTGGTTGTGACTTCCACTCTTTGGGTATAAGCCTTATGCCGGTGTCTCAGCCAAAAAGTGATAGCCGGCAAGTTACTATTCTTAATGGCAGTAATTAATTGAGATTCAGCAAAGTCGTTCATGAGCTTTACCCCTATTTCAATTGCTTCACTCGCTTGCTCTTTAAAGTCAGCATCTTCTTTCATCCAGCGATAATAAGTCGCTCGACCCACACTGATTTTTTCGCAAGCAACCTGAATAATCGGCATTTTCTTTAGCTGCTCGATTAGAAGCTCTTTCTGCTTCTGTTGACGTTGATCAATTAGTTCGGATTTCATAATTTTTGGGCTTTAAGTTTGGTAAGAGACTCCCATCGAGAGATAACGACTTGGCAGTACTCAGGATCAATTTCTATGCCAATACATTTGCGCTTGGTTTGCTCGGCAGCGAGTAAAGTTGAGCCACTACCGAGAAAAGGGTCGTAAACGATGTCGCCAATCTCAGAACTATTGAGAATCAATCTTCGTAAAAGTCCAACCGGTTTTTGAGTAGCGTGAAATTCTGATTTACTCGGTTTTGGATAAACCAACACACTTTTATCTTTGGATTTCCGAAAGTGGTGTCTGCCGAACCATCCGTAGGCAATTAGCTCGTGCATTGGTAAATAATCTAGGCGACCAATTACAGCTTGGGTTTTTACCCAAATGAGTAATTGTGAAAATTTGAAGCCAGCGTTTTGCATCCCATCTCGCAGAGCAAACAGCATTCTGTCTGAATTGAAAATGTAGCAGGAATTTTTACTCGCAAGATGCGGCTTCATGGCTTCCAGCCATTTTTGAGTAAAAGCGGAGTATTCTTTCTCGCTTTGGAGGTGATCATTCAAAATTACTTTGTGTTTGATCCCTTGTTTGAAATTTTGCTTGCTTTCGACATATGCGACTCCATAAGGAGGATCCGTGAGGCAGAGCTGAATTTTTTCTTTGCCAATCAGCTTTTTCACGAAAGCCGAATCAGCGGCATCGCCACACCCAAGGATGTGATCGCCCAAGACGAAGATATCTCCGGGTTTAACCGATTTTGACGGCCTTTTGGCCTGTAAGTTTTTCATAACGTGAAATTATTAAATCGCAAAAAATGGGCTCAAGCTCACAAAGAAATGCCTTGCGTTTCAATTGGTGAGCCGCCACCATAACAGATCCTGAACCAGCAAATAGATCGAGAATCCTATCTCCAATTTTAGTGCAACGTCGAAATGGTTTTTCATAAAGTGTCGGGCTTTTTTCTGTCGGATGAAAATATTGATTGGTAGGAAGTCTTTTTATTAACCAAATATCTAAATAGTCCAAAATATCAGCCACCCCACGATTGCCCGTTTCAATTTCCTTATTGAGTATCTCGTTAAACTTGGTAATATCTGTGTTGAGATATGGCTTTCCTCTAACGGCGTAAACTACTGGCTCGTATACACAATTAAATGCCACTTGAACAGTAGGGTTCTGATTATTTTTCACCCAGATGCAAACTTTTTTATTCTCCAAACCAAGCTCTGAAAAGAGAGATTGAATTATCCCTATGTATCGCTGTGAGCAAAAATAAAATGCGTGACAATCTTTTTTGGTTACCGCCAAACCATTCTCAATTGTCTTTTTGAGAAACTTTCGATAATCCTCATCTGACCTGCAATCGTTAGTCAGCGTTCCGCCGTAATTCTTCTTGCCGCCAAGCCCTTTGTCATAATTAAGATTTATATTATAGGGAGGGTCGCAAGCAAGAACATCTATTTTTTCGGAACCAACCAGCCTTTTAACGACATTAGGATCGGTAGAGTCTCCACAAATTAATCGGTGTCCACCAAGTTGATATAATTCTCCCGTTTTTGTTTTTGGTATCTTGATTTTTTTGATTTCTTCCTCGACAATAAAGTCATCATCCTCGGCTTGGAGTAAGTCATCCCAAGTTTCAGATAAATCTTTATCGTCAAAGCCAATTTCTAATAAAAAGCTCGGATCAAATTCTTTCAGCATTTCGAAATTAAACTCTCCAGTATTGCGGTTTAAGCGCAAATTCAATTCCATCTCCTTATCTGGGTCATCTATGCGTACCCAAACGACAGGTATTTTTTTGTAGCCCAATTCGCGAGCCGCAACACTCCTCATGTGGCCCCCAATAATCTGTCCATTCCGTTTGGGGCAAGAATTTGCAATAACTGGCTCGACAAATCCATGTCGGCGCATGCTTTCCTTCAGATTTTCCAATGCTTGATTCGACCAAACCCTTGGATTTTTAGGATTAGGTTTTAAAGCTCCAATGGGGACTTGAACGACTTTAAGATTTTTTGATTGAAGTAGGGATTTTTGCATAACAAAAAAGTTAGATTCGTGGTCGAGATTAATCTCCCCCGCCCCACACTTAATAAGTTCCATTAAGTTCCGTAGACAAAATCTAATTTTTATATTCTTTAGTTTTTCGCTTATTTCTTTTTATTTCTAGCTTGTTTTTCATTGTACACTCTTTCGAGGAGCATGTTTTTTGGTTTGATCTTTTCGGTAAAAAATCTTTTCCACACACGGCGCAAATCTTGAATTTATCAATATTCCAAAATAATTTTTGGATGCTGATGAATTTTTCATAGTTACAAAACTCAAAAAAATGTTCTATTGAACTGCTTATCTCAAAACAATCAAACATGAATTGAAGCCTGCCTCTCTTGTGAAAATTCGATAAACGATATTTGGTTCTAGCTAAATCAAAAATACTAAGATTCTCATGTGAGGATATTCCTTGAGTTAATATCTTCTCTCGCCATTCATCTATCCATCGAGCATCAACTGAACATTTTTTGAGCATACTTCTAGCTTTTTGAGAGTATTCTTCGGCAATTAGCGCTTTCCTGGATTCGGTGTAATCATTAATCCATTCCTTTTCTCGATCCTTCTCGCTATATTCTTTTAACGAGAATTCTGTGTTTTCGACTGTTTTTTTGTGGCAATCAAAATTCATATCTTGAATTTTCATCAGGATCCCAAAAAATTTCAGGTATTCCTCGTAGCGTTTTTCTTTGAAATTTTTATCAAAAGCGCTTAACCATTTAGGAATATCTTCTTTTAGCGTTCCCAAAAGCTTCTCACTCGGAGGGTAGTTAAAGGTTATGTTAAATGGTCTCCACTTCAGGATATTCTCCAGCATATGTATTTGATGTTTTGAATAAAGCAATAGTCGATAGTCCTTAAATTTATTCATATCCGTAGCAAATCCAGCATCTTTTAATCGATACTTTTCCCACTTAGAAAATTTCTTATCCTCTATTGGGTAATCCGCCATTTTTCTTTTTAGATAAAAATCTAACCAGTCCTTAGTTCCATAAGAGATGGAGCAATAAGAGTAGTATTTTTTATTATCTATGCGTCTTGCTCCTTTGAACTTTTTAAAATCATCAGGATAGATGTATCTTGGCTGATTATGTTCTGGCAATTTGACTTTAATCAACACACTAACCCCTGGAAACACTCTGATACAGGGATAAAGCAGTCCCTGTTTATGAAAATTCTCTAGGTCTGATTCTTTAACCTTTATGCCTCTTGCTTCGCAATAAGATGTAAAGCTGCTGGCAGTCAGTAAATCTTCCTGTCGAAATGGAAAATTTTTCGGCATTATGGGAATAATTATAGAGAAAACCTCCTAACCACACACAATATTCGTTGTCTTTGGCTTTTCAGATTTTGAAAAAATTTGTCGAGGCGTATCGACAAGAGTCACTTTTTTATTAGAAGATGTGGGTGTTATTTTTTAATTTTTGAAACAAACAATCAATATTCCTACTTATCGTCTTCTGTAAAGATTCAAAATTTGGATTTTTTTCGCCTGTTTTTTCGTCCATATACAATTTTCTGTTTATTTCGATCATGACTGAATATACGTTTTTATTTTTGCCAAAATATTTTGTTGGCGTGAATGATCCCGCGAAAGGCGTGTTTGTCGCGACACTGAATCCTTCTTGCTGAAATAATTGCACCACGAGATCTGACAGCCAACGAGGTGTATGAAAACTATCTATCCCTATGCAGATATCTGGTCGATCAAGACTCTCATCCTCAAAAGAAAAAGGTGATGATGGAAAACTATGGCAGTCGACAATCACACATTTGTCGTATTCGCTTAACGCAGCTCCCACTAAATTTGATAGTTTGTCGTGGTGCGGCACATAGAATCTTTCGACTAGCTGTCGTCTGTTTTCTGGAGTCAGGCTTTTACGCAGTGGTTTGCCCTGCTCTGTTCTTGTGTACACCACTCCCATGCCATTCTTAGCCATTATCTCCATCGAATCATCTACAAATCTCTCAGGATCGACGACAAGCCTGCATACGGGGAAGACAACTTCTTGAACGAAGGGAGAGCTTGGTTTGAATAGCTCATCTGCATATTTATCCACCATTATCAATTTTTCTTGTTTCAGTTCATCATCTGTTAAACAGATAGATTTTCGCAAATCCTCTGGAATATAAGTGGAGCTATGAGGTATGTGCAAGATTAACGGAGATGATGGCTCATGGTTCATGCGGACATTGATTTATCTAAAATAATTCAGCGTAATCCTCAAACGATTGAAGCGGGTTACAAGCCGAGGGCTTCTCTTCGGGAAGCCCTCTCCAGCATTGATACTTTCTTACCAACCTATTTGCGTTCATATGTCTACACCATTAGTTACTCCCAAAAGCGTGAAGTGGAAGAAAAATATATCCCAGGTTTTGCCGAAAGCCATGCCTGCGTATTTATCATTGTGATATTTAGTGCCGACATAAGATTGTTTATTCGTATCATAGATAATCTCTGCCCAAAAATGCCGTCCAAGATCTAGGTTGTTATAATATTTCATTTTTTGTTCAGCCCCTTCATGCGTAAAGGTTGATAAATCAGGCTCATATATCGATGTTTCGTGTCTCTCCGTATTATCATCAAGCAGAGTTACGGTCATAAATACAATGTTGAGTGGGAAATTATTTAATTCTGGACGATCAGGAATTTCTAAACGCTTAGGTACAAACATAACCTCTCTATCTGCAAAACGCTCATAAAAATCAACCGTAATGTACGATTCGGTTTCGGGTTTAATTTTCCTCATTGCTTCAAGCATCATCTTTTCCATTTCCTCATTCTGGATAATTCTGTATCCGTATACTCTATGCCAAAAATCAACTTTGTGATCTGATCCCAATATCACACAGTGATCCATATTTATCCCTGTTGACTGTCCAATTAGCCTATATTTACGGGTATCCGCCTCTGCTAATTCATAAATTTCTTTTTCCTCCTTACTGCCGTCGTCTATAACGCGATTAATATTTATTGTAGTCATGGTTTTGTCGTTAAAAATAAAAATTACTGCTCCTCTCATTTATTTAGAAGTTTTACTCTCAGCTTCTATCATCCGCTATCTTTCTTTTGGTCAATCCCGAAAGCCGCTATTGTCCTCTTCCAAACTTCCTCGGCTGAGAGGGTTAAGGGAAGAAATAATACTTTTGGTGATGTAGATTTACCCATCTTTTTTGATGAGTAGTCTTTTTTAGACATTTTGAGGAAGTTAAAAAATAAAAGGTATTCTTTAACCTCCATTGAGTTCATCAATTTGGTTTTAGCACCTTGCCTGTTGGTAGGTTGCTGGCGGTTCGTAGAGCCAAACCTCTCCCCGCACTCTCAATGAAAGTATCTCAATTGTATTATTTTGATTATGGAAAGTAAAATTAAAACATGGACGATGAAGAAATCCTCGAGCTCGTTGCGGACGGCGAATTAGATCCTTCGCAAATAGACGATTTCAACAACTTGAATGATGAATTGCAAACAATGGTGGTAGACGGAGAGCTAACCATGGATGAAGCTTTAGAGATAGACGGCTAATTCTGAATAAGGATAATTTTGCACGTTTACAAACATCTAAAGTCCGAACAGTACTATATCGATCTCTACGATCGTCATACTGTTGAATATTGTCGAGATGCAGAGAAAAGATTTAGAGAAGCTGATGTCAAAAAACACACCAAGAAAATAAAAACAAATCGCAGCGAATATGAAATACGTGGATGTCTTACTGATTTGTCGATGTATTTTGCTAAAGGTGATCGCTATGCCAACAGAGAAGGTGTGATACGAGAGTGGATAGACAGGGACCGAGAAGCTGATGAAAAATTAGAAAATACGAAGGTCCCAGACGTGCGTTGTCTGCATTGCAATGAAGCGATGGAATGCTTTTCAAAAGATCTCCAAGGTAAATGGGACAAGAAGCCCAGCTTAGTCTTGTTTTATTTCAGATGCGATAACTGTCTAGTAGGTCGAGCTTTTTATAGTGACGGAACAGAAAAAGATTTGAATCAGTATTGCGAAAAATGCTCTGGAATTATGAAAACAAAAAGCTCCCTGAAAGGAAGGTTGATGATTACAATTCAAACTTGCACTAAATGTGACCATAAGAAAAAAAGCACATACGAGTTACCTAAAGATAAAGACGAGAAAAAACCAACCGTAAAGGAGATAGAACAATTTGAACAAGACAAAGCTGAATACTGTTTATCGGAAAAAGAAGGTAAGGAATATTTAGATTTTCAAATAACAATGAAAGACATCGCAAGAATTAGTGAGGAAGCCGAGCACAAAGAGAAAAATAAAAAGCTTTATAACCAACTAGACAATTTAAAAAGGCTAAACGTTGTTGATCTTGAGAAGTTGTTATTAGCCAATCTCGAAAAAGCTGATTACTATAAATTAGACCTGGGCAAACCTGAAATTACTAAGTATGTGATTACTGAATTCACCATCCGAGATGGTAAATCAGGTCGCAACCAATATGACAGCCGAAGCCAACTCAAGAAAGCTATTGAAGAAGCACTGATTGACACCAACTGGGTTTTGATGAGCGGAGGGATTGATTATAGGATGGGATTTTTGAACGGAAAGCTAAAAGGCATAGAAGACGAGGAGGAATTGATTAAATTGATAGAAAACCGCCAGAATAAGCCAAAAAATACCGAAAAGCGATCTTCTGACAAACCCCTTTTATAGTGTCTCATTTGTCTCATTTCTAGGCGACTCACGTGCCTTCTGGCGACTTCTGAAGAATGCCTCTAGAATCCCTGCAATGGTTTGAATCGAGACTGGCACGCTCAGCCAAAATCAAGTTCTCCGCCGCAGGCGGGGGTTTTGATTTTTGGGGTGTGAGGTTGAGAAACCACTCAGCACGAATTTTATTTTTCGTGAAACTTTCCGGCGTGCGCCGCGAATAAATTTTAATCTGAGATAAGCTCCGAGCCAGCTTCGAATCCCTGCCTGCCGGCAGGCAGGCTACCGCCCCAGCCAATTTCATCCAGCCGCAAACTAATTTTTAAAAAAATTTCAGGCATGCCCTCCGCAGATCATTCTGCCAAGACCAACTCGCGGAGAACGAAGAGTCAGGATGGCTACAAAAATAATCTGTAAGACATTTGCATTACAGATTATTTTAAGTTAAAATTGAGGTGTATTAATTAAAAAACATGCCTACTCCAACTCTGACTTTTCGTACTAATCTCCGTGATCAAGCGGCCAAAAAAGCTCAAAATATGGGCATTCCGCTATCTTTGGTTTTGAATAATGCCTTGAGGGTTTTTCTCAAATCTGATGACAGCGTCATCATCGGCAAACCTCAGATGATTGAGCTTCCAGCCGATTTGCAGCAAAAGGTAGACGAATTGGGCGCATTAGCCAAAAAAGCTATCGCGAAAAAACTCGCTAAAAAATAATTAATGCTGCTTTTACCTCATTCCATTGTTTTTTATGAATTAGAACCCATCGGTGAGTTTTTCCCTATTTCTTCAATCGTAAAAGCCGCTAAAAAAGTTAAAGATGGTATTGGCGTTCCAATTTCGGGTGCTCCGGAAAATTCTAAACTCATTAAAGTTTATCTAACCAGCAAACAAGCAGTAGGAAGAGCAGTTTTTCTGATCAAACTAAAAGAGGGATACATTATTCCTATTGTGATCAGGCTGAAAAAGGATGCTGTCGGTAAAAATATTACTCCTAAAAATAAAGCTTTTACTGCTGTTTTAGAAAAAAATCTTCGACTTATCGCGCAAGATTTGGATAACGGTAGTTTTGATTTGCTGTCTCTAAAGTAATTATGCGCTACTACAAAAATCTCAAAAACTGGGCACTAAAAAGTGATTTTTTGTTTATTGCAGAACATTAATCATTTTTAGGTTTGGATTAAAATTGTTTTACAGTGTCTCGTTTCTAGACGACCTGCCTGCTTACCGGCAGACACGCCTTCTGGCGACTTCGAGAAAATGCCTCTAAAATCCCCGCAAGGTTGTGACACTAGACTCACCTGTTCAGCCAATTTCATCCAGTCGCAAACTAATTTTTAAAAAAATTTCAGGCATGCCCTCCGCAGATTATTCTGCCAAGACCAACTCGCGGAGAACGAAGAGTCAGGATGGCTACAAATTGTATTACGAGAAAAATTTCTCCAAGACCAAAAAACCAGTTCTGTTTTTTTTGCATGGTTTGGGTGGCGATCTCGACGCTTGGCGTTTTATCCGAGACGAGCTCACGCGAAAAGGCGTGCCCTCAATCGCGCTGGATCTGCGCGGACACGGCTATTCCGATCACCCGCGCAAGTTCGCGAGCTATGCGATGGATAATTTCATCGCGGATGTCGTCGCAATCATGGCGAAAGAAAAACTCAAAAAAGTTGTTTTGGTCGGACATTGTTTCGGTGCTATCACGGCGATGCATTTCGCACTCAAGCATCCTGAGAAATTGAAAAAATTAATCTTAATTTCAGGCTCCTATGCCGGACCGCCATATCTCGTCGGGAAAATTCTGAAAGCTCTAGCTGCCGGTCTCGCCAATCTAGGCGCACTCGTGAGCCCGAAACCTTACAAGCCGAAGCATTCGGATTATCCGGTCGGAAAATTTCACAGTGATTACGAGTGGACTGGTCTGATACGAACAATCACGCACAATTCACTGCGTAGCTACGCCCTGATCTCGAAGGAAATTATCAAGCTCAAGCTCGAACCGAAGCTCACGCAAATCAAAACTCCGACCCTCGTAATCGTCGGCGGCAAAGATAGTATTTTCCCATCGGCAATCTCGAAAAAAATCCACGAAAAAATTGCTGGTTCGAAATTTAAAATTATTCCTGAAGGCAATCATGTGGTTGTTTTAAATAATGCTGCCAAAGTCACTGCTGCGATTTACAGTTTTTTAAAAAAATAAGCGCGACGAGCTTTCAGCTAATTTTGCCAACCATCTTTAGTTTGGCTAACCTTTGATTATTAAATTACCAAAATGCCTGACTTCACACTTCCCGCTTTGCCATTTGAGTATGGCGCACTTGCACCGCAGATCTCGGAAGAGCAGTTGCGACTGCATCACAGCAAACACCACGCCGCGTATATCGCGAATGCGAATGCACTGATGGAAAAAATCGCCGCGGCGCGCGCAGCGAATGCCGATGTCGATCCGAAACTCTGGCGCGCGCTGTCATTCAATGTCGCCGGTCACAAATTGCACTCACTCTTCTGGGAAAATCTCGCACCGCAAAGTGGTGACGAACCGACCGGTGAATTAAAAAAATTGCTTGAGGCGAATTTCGGCAGCTTCGCTAATTTTCAAAAAGAATTCACTGCCAGCGCGACGACCATCGAGGGCTCGGGCTGGGCAGCGCTGCTTTACGCGCCGGAAAATCAGAAGCTCTTCCTCGCGCCGATTGAAAATCACAACAAAATTTACTTCCCGGAAGCGAAAATTCTGCTCGTGCTCGATGTCTGGGAGCACGCTTTTTACCTGGATTATAAGAATGAAAAAGCTAAGTTCGTCGCCGCTTTTTGGGAAATTGTAAATTGGTCGGCGGTCGCAGCGCGACTAGCGAAGTGAAAAAATACTTGGGAAAAATTAACCGCCGAGCAAAACGAATGGAATTTCAGCATGTGCCAAAAAAAGAGGCAACCCATCGGGTCACCTCTTTTGATTTAACTTAATGCTTATTCCTTAATCCTTACTGACTTATTTCTTACTCGATGACTTTGATGACGACTCCCGCTCCGACTGTGCGACCACCTTCACGAATCGCGAAGCGTGTGTTGTTGTCGAGCGCGACCGGCACACCGAGCGTGACGACCAAATTGACTTTGTCACCAGGCATGACCATCTCAGTACCAGCTGGTAATTCGACATCACCCGTCACATCAGTCGTGCGAATGTAGAATTGCGGTTTGTAGCCTTTGAAGAATGGAGTGTGGCGTCCACCTTCGTCTTTCGTCAGGATATAAACTTCGCACTCGAATTTTTTGTGCGGAGTGATTGAACCTGGTTTCGCAAGCACTTGACCGCGTTCGACCTGATCTTTTTCAATACCGCGGAGGAGAATACCAGCGTTGTCGCCAGCCTCACCACGATTGAGTGTTTTGCGGAACATCTCGACGCCAGTGACGATGGATTTCTGTGTGTCGCGGATACCGATGATTGCAACTTCGTCATTCACATTGACGACACCCTGGTCGATACGACCGGTGACGACTGTACCACGACCTTTGATCGAGAAAACATCTTCGACCGGCATGAGGAACGGTTTGTCGAGATCACGCACTGGATCGGCGATGTATTCGTCGAGCGCAGCAATCAAGCGATCAATCGACTGCGTGCCGAGTTCGGAATTTTCACCCTGAAGTGCTTTGAGCGCCGAGCCACGAATAATCGGCGACTTGGCTGGGTCGAAGTCATTTTTCTTGAGCAATTCTTTGATTTCTTCCTCGACGAGCTCAATCATTTCGTTGTCATCGACCATGTCGCATTTGTTGAGATAGACGACGATATTCGGGACATTGACTTGGTGTGCGAGCAAAATGTGCTCTTTCGTCTGAGGCATCGGTCCATCCGCAGCGGAAACGACGAGAATCGCGCCGTCCATTTGGGCAGCACCCGTAATCATGTTTTTGACATAATCAGCGTGACCCGGACAATCGACATGCGCGTAATGGCGTTTGGTTGACTCGTACTCTTGGTGCGAAGTCGCGATGGTGATACCACGCTCGCGCTCTTCTGGAGCGTTGTCGATTTCGTCAAATTTGCGAGCCTTCGCTTGTCCTTTGGTCGCGAGGTAAGTACAAATCGCGGCAGTCAAAGTAGTTTTACCGTGGTCGACATGACCGATCGTACCGACATTGACGTGCGGCTTGCTGCGGTCGTAAGTTCCTTCAGCCATTTTATGGGGGGGTTAAATAATTTAAAACTTTAAACTTAAAATTTCTTAATTCTCTAAGTTTTCAAACTTAAAATCTGAATACTTATGTCTCTTGGGAAATTTAAGCCGGGTGAGTCTAATCACTCTTCCAGGAAAACGCAACCCATTTTGCGTAAAAAAATTATTCAGTCAAGTAAAAATTTTTCAAACAAAAAAATCTTGCCTATCCTCGCGAAAGCGGGGGGCTTGCTTTTCGTATTCGACTAATTTACAATCTCGCTCGAATTCGCGGAAGCTTTTTAGAGGTGGTAAAATTCGCGGGTTAAAAAAATTGAAATGAATATCCTGAATTACTTTCGCGAAGCAATCTCGGAATTACACCGAGTGAGCTGGCCGACGCGCCAGCAGGCAGTCCGTATTTCACTCATCGTCCTCGCGGTCACCTTCGTCTTCGCGCTCACGCTCGGCTTCCTCGACACACTCCTCGCCTGGAGCTACCAACAATTACTAAAACTTGCAATTTAAACAATGGGTAAACAAGCTGAAAATACCGGCAAAAATTGGTATGTAATCCACACTTATTCAGGCTACGAAGATGCCGTGAAGAGTGCGCTCGAGCAACGCATCGACAGCTGCAACATGCAGGATTATATTTTCCGCGTCGAAGTCCCGAAAGTCGAAGAAGTGACGATTCGCCGTGGTGAAAAAGTCAGCGAGAAGAAAAGACTTTTCCCGGGCTATGTTCTGGTCGAGATGATCGTCACGGATGAATCCTGGTATGTCGCGCGCAACACACCGAATGTGACAGGCTTCGTCGGCAGCGGCAACATCCCCGTCCCCGTCACGCCGGAAGAATTTGGCATCATCGAGAAACATGTCGGCGCGACCGAGACCAGCTTCAAGATTGAGATGAAGATCGGCGATGTGGTCGTCATTCTGGACGGTCCATTCGCGAGCTACGAAGGCGTGGTCAGCCTGGTCGACACGGCGAAAGGCAAAGTCAAAGTCAATGTTTCGATTTTCGGACGCGACACACCCGTCGAGCTCGACTTCGTCCAAGTCAAAAAGAAGTAAGGATTAAGAAAACAGGATTAAGTTTCTTGTTTTCTTGACTCTCTTAATCCTTAATCCTTAATCCTTACCAACTAACTTAATTCTTACCCCTTAACTAACTTAATTCTCCAATGGCTAAAGCAATCAAAGCGAAGATCAAACTGCAAATCCCTGCCGGTGCTGCGAATCCCGCGCCGCCAGTCGGCTCGGCGCTCGGTCAGCACGGTGTCGCGATTCAGGATTTTTGTTCGCAATTCAACGCGCGCACGAAAGATCAGAAAGGCGACATCATCCCTGTAATTATCACTGTTTTCGACGATCGCAGTTTTACTTTCATCACGAAGACTCCCCCGACCGCGGAACTCATCAAGAAAGAGCTCGGACTGAAAAAAGGCAGCGGCACGCCGAACAAAGACAAAGTCGGCGAAATCACCGATGCACAGCTCGCGAAAATCGCTGCTATCAAGATGCCAGACATCAATGCCAATGACATCGAAGCCGCGAAGAAAATCATCGCTGGCACGGCGAAGTCGATGGGATTGAGAGTGAAGTAACTGAATCCTAGTCAGGAGAAGGCTAGTTGGATTTATGTTTTTTTGTTGTTTATTCAAAGGTAGTCTAAAATAGGAAGCATGAATTTGCGAACATTTTTTAAGGAAAATAATTTACGAGATAAGCTATTAAACCCTAATTTCATTGTTTTTAATATTTATGTTGTAATTATAATTTTTATTGTATTCATATTCCACTATTTTTTGGGAGGCTATGGTTATAATGACTTTAAATCATGCATATATTATGCAGACGGAACATTTTGGGATTGCCTATATTCGTCTTTCCCAAAGTGGTGGTATATGTCCTACGAATCAATCACAGTAATTAGCCTAATATTTTTTGCATTTTTTAATATAATTAGACTCAATAAGTTAAATAAAAAAGCGCTGTCATACCTCATAGCAATAATAATTCCAATTTTTTTTGGGGCTTGGCAGAGAGGATTCCCTCTCAGGGAGGAAGATATTTACTTATACGCAGTAGTATATTTACCCATAAGTCTTTCAGCTACCTACATCCTAAATAGAAAATTTTATTTCCCATTTAGGGTGGTACTTGCTTACATAATCGGTTTTGTAATTTTTACTGCAGGTTTATTCCTTGGCCTAGAAATTGGTATTCTTTAGTTTATTGTAAAATTTTTAGATATTTAGGATACTGTTGAAAAACTGGCTTTATTCTACAAACCATATTTGGTGTAATAAATTTCGCTGTTTAAAATCGCGCTTTCCTAGCTCATCTATTTTTTAAACCAACAAATTAAACCCATACCCGATCAAAATTATTCCGACCGTCACGACTCCGAAGAAGGTCGCGAGTAGTTGCCATTTGAGAACCTTTTTCAAAATCAAAGCCTCGGGCAAAGACAGCCCGACGACTGCCATCATGAAAGCGAGCGCCGTGCCGAGTGGCACGCCTTTGGCGACTAGCGACTGAATGATCGGAATCACGCCACTGGCATTCGCATACATCGGCACACCGAGAATCACCGCGAGCGGCACGCCCCAGAAACCAGCACTTTGCAGGTATTTTTCGAAGAATCCCTCCGGGACATAGCCGTGGATGAAAGCACCGACCCCCACGCCGATCACGATGTAGAGCGCGATTTTCGTGATGATGCCGAAAGCCTCGCGTGAGATCTGCGGGAGAATTTTTAGGAAGGCGATTTTTTTGATTGTTGGTTGATTCTGTTTTTGGACATGCGCTTTCCACACGAAATCGGCGACATACTTTTCCATCTTGAGCTGTCCGAGGATTAAGCCGCCGACCATGCCGATCAGGATGCCGGCCGCGACATAGAGCGCAGTCACCTTCCAGCCGAAGATACTGATGAAAAGCGCCACCGCCACTTCATTGATAAGCGGCGAAGTAATCATGAAGGCGAAAGTCACACCAAGCGGAATCTGCGCCTCCAGGAAGCCGATGAAAAGTGGAATCGACGAGCAAGAACAAAAAGGCGTGATGGCGCCAAAAACAGTCGCGAGGAAATAATCGAGTCCGTAAAATTTATGCGTGGCGAGAAAATCCCGCAATTTCTCGATCGGGAGATAGTAGCGCAGCGCACTCATGAAGTGCGTGATAACCAGCATGAGCGCGAAAATTTTGAATGTGTCGAGGAAAAAGAACTGCAGCGAGCTGCCAAGCTGCGAACCCGGCGCAACGCCGAAAACGCTGAACGCCAGCCAATTCGCGAGTACTTCGAGCGGGTAAAAAATATTCATTTAATTAAGTTATTTTTTAAATTTAGCTGCGAGTGATTGCTCGATTTCTGCCGCCGTCGGAATTTTGCCGGCAGTGACAATCTCACCGTCAATCACAAAAACCGGGCTACTCAGCGCACCAAGTTTTACGATCTCAACGATATCGGTGGAATATTCCACTTCGAAATCGAGATTTAATTTTTTGACTACCTCTTCAACTGCTTTGTGTAGATTTTTGCAGTTGGCGCAGCCCGAGCCGAGGACTTGAATTTTCATAAATTGGCGATTAAAAAATTATTTAAAAGAGCTGCGTATTTAGAGATAATTTCTTTGTTCGATGAATAAATCATTTTTCTGCCTTCTTGGCGAGACACAATGATTCCAAACTCTTTCAAGGCCTTTAGGTGATGCGAAGTTAGATTTTGGGGAATCTCAAGTTTTTTCCAAATTTCACAAACACATTGTTCTCCATGCTTGAGAAAACAAACGATTTTCAGGCGGTTTGGTTCATTGATGACTTTTAGAAAATCGATGACTTTCTGGAAATCAGCTTTCGAGTTGCAGCCACCCTGGCAACAGAGATTTTTTTTCATAATCAATGCTTATTGAATCAATATACATTGATATATTATTAGAGACCAAAGCTTAAGTCAAACTAATTTGGCAGGCGATTTTGATTGACGAAAGCGACACTGTGCGGTAAACTCCACCAGTTGAGTTAAGCTCGCGCTTTTTGCGCGTGCAACTAAATCATAAGTCATAAGTTTTAAATCATAAATTAAGGATTTAATACTTAATACTTAATACTTAAATCCGTGTTTCATGAATAAAATCCGTGTGAAAGGTGCGCGCACCCACAATCTCAAAAACATCGATGTCGAAATTCCGCGCGACAAATTGACTGTGATTACCGGGCTTTCCGGCTCGGGCAAATCGAGTCTCGCCTTCGACACGATTTACGCCGAAGGTCAACGGAGATATGTCGAGAGCCTTTCGACTTACGCGCGGCAATTCCTCGGGCTGACGAATAAGCCGGATGTCGATTCGATCGACGGATTGTCGCCTGCGATTTCGGTCGATCAGAAATCCGCGAGCCGCAATCCCCGCTCGACTGTCGGCACTGTCACGGAAATTTACGATTATCTGCGTCTGCTCTTCGCGAAAATCGGTGAACCGCATTGTCCGAAGTGCGGCAAGAAAATCGAGCGGCAGTCCGCCAGCCAAATCGTCGACCTGATCGCCGCGATGCCCGAGGACAAGAAAATTCTCCTGCTCGCGCCCATCGTCAGCGACCGCAAAGGCGAACACCGCGCCGAAATCGACAAAATCAAAAAGGACGGCTTCGTGCGTTATCGCGTCGATGGCAAAGTTGTGACGATCAGTGAAGAACTCGCGCTCGACCCGAAAAAAAAGCACTCAATCGAAATCGTCGTCGACCGCCTCGTGACGAAAAATTTGCAGCCGATTATCAAAAAACTCTCGACAGGTGAGAAAATCGAGCAGCCGAATCCCGACCGTTCACGCCTCGCCGACTCCGTCGAGCTCGCGCTGAAACACGGCAACGGCGTGATCAAAATCGTCGACGCGGAATCCCCCCCAACCCCCCTTTCGAAAAGGGGGGAAGACGCGCAAAGCGGGGCGGGAGGATTTGGTGAATTAACTTTTTCGGAAGCCTTCGCTTGCGCTGATTGTGAAATCAGCTTGCCGGAAATTTTGCCGCGCATGTTCAGCTTCAATTCACCGCACGGCGCTTGTCCCGACTGCCACGGTCTCGGCTCGAAGCTGACCGTCGATGAGAAAAAAATCATTCCGAATCCCGATCTCTCCGTCGAAGAAGGCGCGATCCTGCCCTGGGTGACACTCGCGTCGAATGATTATTATGGCAATATTTTGCGCGCGGTCGCAGAACGACACGGCTTCGATTTGAAAAAACCGTGGCGCAAATTGTCGGACGATGACCGCAATGTTATTTTGCGCGGCACGGGCGACGAACGCTACGAAGTGGAATTCGCGAGCGAACGATTCGCAGGCGAATATTCGACGAAATTCGAAGGTGTCATCGCGAATGTCGAACGGCGCTACCGCGAGACAGATTCGGATTTCGTGCGCAACAAATTGGAAAAATTCATGCTGCTCAAGAATTGCGAAACCTGCGGCGGCAAACGCTTGCGCCAGGATGTGCTCGGCATCCTGCTCGGCGGGAAAAATATTATTGAAACGACGGCACTCTCGATCACAGAAGCGCGCGCCTTTTTCAAAAGCTTGAAGCTCTCGCCGAACGAGAAAAAAGTCGCCGACTTGGTTTTGAAAGAAGTCGATGCGCGACTTTCATTTTTGGAAAATGTCGGCATCGCCTACCTCACGCTCGACCGCGCCGCGAACACACTCTCGGGCGGTGAAGCGCAGCGCATCCGACTCGCGACGCAAATCGGCTCGAAATTGCAGGGTGTGCTTTATGTCCTCGACGAACCGTCAATCGGACTGCACCAACGCGACAATGCGAAATTGATTCAAACCTTGGTCGAGCTGCGCGACATCGGCAACACAGTCATCGTCGTCGAACACGACGAGGAAATCATGCGCGAGGCGGATTACATCGTCGACATCGGACCCGGCGCGGGACGCCACGGCGGCAAAGTGGTCTGCTCGGGTACGCCGAAAGAAATCATGAAAAATACGAAATGCAAAACGGGCGCGTATTTGTCCGGTAAAGAGAAAATCGAGACGCCGAAAAAACGCCGCCCGGGCAACGGCAAATTTTTGAAAATCGTCGGCGCGACGGAGCACAATCTACGCGATGTCGACGCAACTTTTCCGCTCGGAACTTTCATCGGCATCTCGGGCGTCTCCGGCTCTGGGAAATCGAGCCTGATTAATTTCATTCTCGCGAAAAGATTGCTGCGCGACTTGAATCGCTCGAAAGATGTGCCCGGTGCACACCGAGATTTCATCGGCATTGAAAACCTCGACAAAGCAATCGTCATCGACCAAAACCCCATCGGGCGCACTCCCCGCTCGAATGCCGCGACCTACACCGGCGTCTTCACCGATGTCCGCGATCTCTTCGCGGCGACTTCCGAAGCGAAATTGCGCGGCTACAAATCCGGGCGTTTCTCTTTCAATGTGAAAGGCGGTCGTTGCGAGGCCTGCGGCGGCGACGGTTTGAAGAAAATTGAAATGCATTTTTTGCCTGATATTTATGTGGAATGCGAAGAATGCCGCGGTCGCCGCTACAACCGCGAAGCACTGGAAATCACTTATCGCTCGAAAAATATCGCCGATGTCCTGGAAATGACGGTCGAAGATGCAGCGGAATTTTTCACGGCGCAGCCAGCTATCAAAAAGAAGCTCGACACGCTCGTCGATGTCGGACTCGGCTATCTCGGACTCGGACAATCGGCGACGACGCTGTCGGGCGGCGAAGCACAGAGAATCAAATTGGCGACCGAACTCTCGAAGCGCGCGACGGGCAAAACGCTCTACATCCTCGATGAACCGACGACCGGTTTGCACTTCGACGATGTGAAAAGATTAATTGAAGTCCTGCAGAGATTGGTCGATGCCGGGAACACGATGGTCGTGATCGAACACAATCTCGATGTTCTGAAATCCTGCGATTACTTGATCGACCTCGGACCGGAAGGCGGATCCGGCGGCGGTGAGATCCTCGCGAGCGGCACGCCGGAAGAAGTCGCGAAAGTCGCGCGCAGCTTCACGGGTCAGTATTTGAAGAAAATGCTGAAGTAGCTGGACAATTTGCTATAATCTATCCCTTATTTTTTAAAAAATGACTAGTAAAATTCAAAAGGGATATTCTACGGCAGAGGTTTTAGAAATAACTGGAATTTCTAAATCAAAGCTCTTCAGTATGGAAAGAGATGGAAGGATCAATCCGGTTCTTCGCGGCTCGGAAAGAAGGCAACGAAGATTCACTCGCGAACATCTGCAGAACCTTTTCGACGTAATTACAAAAGAAAGACTTTCCAGCTGTGGAAACTCAAGGCTGAAAGATGATGTTCGTCAAAAACAAATCCAAGAAATCGAGCAAGATAGGATGATTTTCCAAATTATTCTAGGCGACGAAGTTGACCTCAATACGTTCACAAATCGGCTTAGCGAAAAAAATGTCATCCGTCTTTTACGATTTGCGATGGAAAACTTTTCACCAAGCGAGAAATCGTTTGGACAAATTATTACCCTGATTGATAAGAAGAATTACGATTTTGAGTAAATTCAGTAATAATCTATCAAAGCAGTATTTGAAGAAGATGCTGCGCTAAAATACAGGCGTGGTCGATAAATTCCTCGGAAAATATCGCATCAAATCTACTCGACTGAGGAACTGGGATTACTCAGCAGACGGTTATTATTTCATCACTATTTGCACGAAAAACAGAGAAAATTTTTTGGGCGAGATTTGTAATAAAAAAATGTTTCTGTCGCCGATTGGAAAAATTGTTCAGAAATATTGGCAGGAGATTCCGCAGCATTTTCCAAATACAAAATTAGATGAATTTGTTGTAATGCCGAACCATGTTCATGGAATTTTAATCATTGATAATTGGAATGATAAGACCGTAGAGACGCCCCAATGGGGCGTCTCTACCAAGGGCGTCTCTACCAAGGGCGTCTCTACCAACATGGTAAAAACATGTAACCCTCACCACAATCCAGAATGGAAATCTGGGACAATCGGCGTGATTATCAATCAATTCAAATCAATCTGCACCAAACACGCTCGCGAAATTCGCCAAGATTTTGCTTGGCAAGCGCGCTACCACGATCACATTATTTGTGATGACAAAGAACACAATAACATTCAGGTCTATATTCTCAGCAACCCGGCAAACTGGGAAAAAGATGTTGAGAATTTGCGCAATTAATCTGTATTCTTTAGCCTGTATCCTGTATTCTTCCCGCGTGACTATCGAAAAATTCCTTGCCGACACACCTGAAAATCTGCGGAGCACGATTCTGGCGTTTGCTGATTCGGTCAAAAAAATCACTGCCGAAATCGGGACAGCCGAGACGAGCGAAGCCGGCAGTCAAAATACTTTCGGTGAAAACCAGCTGAAGCTCGATGTCCTCGCCGACCAAATTATTTTTGGCGAATTGGAGAGCTGCCCGCCAGTCGCGATTGCCGCGAGCGAAGAGCAGTCGAATGAAAAAGTCTTGCACGCGGATGGCGAGTTTTCCGTCGCCTTCGATCCGCTCGATGGCTCAAGTCTCGTCGATTCGAATCTCGCGGTCGGGACGATTTTCGGAATCTGGAAAGGCAAAGGTTTTATCGGCAAAACTGGCCGCGCGATTGTCGCAGCGGGCTACGCAATTTACGGACCACGCACGACACTCACGCTTTCCCTCGGCGAGAAACCAGTCGAATTCACACTGCAAAAAAACGGCGAGTGGAAACTTTCGCTTGCGAGAATGGAAATCGGCGAAGGCAAAATGTTCGCGCCGGGCAATCTGCGCGCCTGCGCCGAGAACAAAAATTACCTCGCGCTGCTCGATTTTTGGGCGGAAAATGGCTATCAATTACGATATTCCGGCGGCATGGTGCCGGATGTGCATCAGATTTTGGTGAAAGGCAAAGGCATTTTCAGCTACCCGGGCAGCGCGAGTTGCCCGCCGAAATTGCGTCTGATTTACGAATGCGCGCCGCTGGCTTTCATCGTCGAAGCGGCAGGTGGCGCGAGCACCAATCTCGAGACTTCGATTCTCGATGAAAAAGTCCTCGACCTCGACCAGCGCACCGTCATCGCTGTCGGCTCGAAAAATGAAGTCGAGCGTTTCCGAAAATTTTTGACCGTCTAAATTTCGCGCACTTCGGAAACCGCACCGGAGATTGCGAACCAGATTTTGCCGGGAAGATTTTTGGAATCGCGTCCGCGGCTCCGAATCTCAGCGGCAGCCAGCGGAAATATCTTGGCAAATTCGTCGGGTTGGTTAATTTTGACGAGTGCAGTCGGTCCGACGAGCTCGGCCATTTGAATGACATAATTTGTGGAATTCGCGAGCGCTTCCAGTTTTTCATTCTCCACGGAATCACGACCGAGCACCGCGAAACTTTTCACACCGAGTGGCAGAAAACGCGCAATTTTAAGTAGTTTCACATCGTCCGCCATCGCCGCTGAATCACGGTCAAGCAAAATTTTTAATTTTTCTGTAAAGGTCGGCTCGGTCAGCAGACAGCCACCCGCCGGCAGCGGAAAGTCGCGAATGCCAAATTTCTCCGCCAGCGCGAATTGCGGCTGACGCGAACGCCCGGACAGGTCCAGCAATTTGGCGCGATCAATCAAGCCGTTTTTCTCGAACGAGGTTTCGGGCAAAAGCTGGGCGGAAAGTGGTCGCAAAATTTCAACACCGGCGATTTTCGTGACGCGACGCAACGCAATTAAATTTTGAGAAAACGGTCGCTGTCCGAGAACTTCCCCGCTCGCGATAATTTGAAAACAACCTTCAGCCGCAAAATCAGAAGCGCGCCGAAACATCGCGGCGTGACAGTCGATACAGGGATTCAAATTTTTACCGAAACCATGGGGCGGATTTTTGACCAGTGCCAAAATCGTCTCGGAAAAATCTTGGACAAAAAGTTCGATGCCTAAATTTTGCGCGGAAACGCGCGCCTTTTCGGCGGTGAAAAATGGTGATTCGAAAGTCAGCGCCGCGACCTCGCAGCCAGCATTTTGCAAAATCTTGACCGCCAGCATCGAGTCCAACCCGCCCGAGAAGACAACTAACGCGCGTATTTTTGGCAAGTTCATTGTGCGTTTTTAATCGTAATTCCTGCCGCCAAGCCTTGAATCGCTTTTTCTAAATCCTCGCCAATCGCGACCTGGAACGGAACTTTCACGCGCTTCACTTTCTTCGCGTCTTCGGCGATTAAAATTTCGACCAGCGCGCCGACCTCACTTTTGGCGGCGACGAGCAGTTGCTTTAATTGCGGCAAAATCGCGGGGTCGGCATCGGCCGGCAGGGAAATTTGGAGCGGCGTCGCGAGCTTGACCTCAGGCAGCGGCTCGCTGATTTTCGGCGCAGACTTGCCGTTCGAATCATCGATGAAGCCATTCTCCTCGGCATTTTTACGCAATCTTTCAAGGTCGATTTTTTTGATTTCGTTAGCGGAAATTTGGAAAACATCATTGCGGAATTCGAGTCGTCCGGTCGCCGTGACGAGCTCGTCTTTTTCGATTTGCTCACCGAACTGGGCGAAAACTTTCGGAAACAGCGAAACTTCGATGATGCCGGTCGGATCTTCGAGCGTGACGAACGCCATCATTTGCCCGGATTTTTTCGTGAGAATTTTGCGGAAATTGGTGATGATGCCACCGACGGTGAAAGTTTTACCGACATTTTTTTTCTCCAATTTTTCGACCAAGTGAAATTTTTTACCGAGCGCTTTTTTGAGTCCGGCGAGCGGGTGCGCGGAAATGTACATGCCGAGCAGTTCTTTTTCCCATTTTAATTTTTGGGAACGACTTGCGGGCGTGACTTTTTCGAGCTGAAATTCGAGCTTCGGTGCGACGACCGAATCACCGAACAGCGAACCCTGCGCAGTCTCGAGCGAATTGCGACTCGCCTTGGCGAACTCAGACAAGCTCGCCGCGCTCGCCGCGATGGCCGCGCGTTCGCCGAGATCGTCGAGCGCTCCGCCGAAAGCCAGCGCCTCAAGCGTGCGTTTATTGATTACGCTCGGCTCGACCCGACTGGCGAAGTCCGCGAGTGATTCGAATTTTCCGCCCGCTTTGCGCGCGTCCAAGATCGCGCGAATCGGACCTTCACCGACGCCTTTAATCGCATTCAGCCCGAAGCGAATATCACCGCCACCGACGACGGTGAAATTTGCCAGCGATTCATTGACCGACGGCGGCAGCACACGAATGCCCATTTTCGAAGCTTCTTCGATGTCAATCGCGAGCCGATCGAGATTGCCATGATCAGAAGTCAAAAGTGCCGCGAGAAATTCGGAGGGAAAATGCGCCTTCAAGTAACCGGTCTCGTAAGCAATCAGCGCATAGCACGCCGCGTGCGATTTATTGAAACCATAACCGGCAAAAGGTTCGATGATAGCGAAAAGTTTTTCCGCCTCTTTTTTGGTGTGACCCTTTTTGATTGCGCCGCTGATGAAATTTTCGCGCTGCTTCTCAAGTAGCTCGGGAATTTTCTTCGCGACCGCCTTGATCATGAGGTAACCCTCACCGAGCGAAAACCCGGCGAAAGACTGGGCAATCTGCTGCACCTGCTCCTGGTAAACCGCGATTCCGTGCGTCTCCTGTAGAAATTCTTCGAGAATCGGATAAGGGTATTTGACTGAATCCGGCTTGTTTTTGCCACGAATGTAAGCGGGAATATTTTCCATCGGACCGGGACGGAAGAGCGCGACCATCGCGATTAAATCTTCGAAGCGCGTCGGCGACAAGTCTTTCAGATAACGGCGCATCCCACTTGATTCAAACTGGAAGACACCCGTCGTCTCCGCCTTTTGAAAAAGCTCGAAAGTTTTTTTGTCATCCATCGGCAGCGCGGAAATGTCGATCTCCGTTTTGCGTGTCCGACGAATGATGTTGAGACACTTTTGAATGATTGTGAGATTGCGCAAGCCGAGAAAGTCCATTTTGAGCAGTCCGATGTCATCAATCGGATGCATCGAAAACTGCGTGATGATCTCCGCGGAATCGCCCGGCGCAGTCTGCAGCGGTGTGTAATTCGGCAAACTTTTGTCGGCAATCACGACGGCGCAAGCGTGCACACCCGCCTGTCGAATCACGCCTTCCAGTTTTTGGGCAATCGTCCAAACTTTTTTGAAAGGCTCTTTTTGGACCGCTTCGCGCAGCGCCGGCTCAGCCTCAAGTGCTTCATTTAAAGTAATTCCCGGACGCGCAGGAATTAATTTGGTGAAAGAATTCATCTCGGCAAACGAGATACCGAAAACCCGACCCGTGTCTTTGACCGCCGCCTTCGCGGCGAGCGTGCCGAAAGTAATGATGCGGGCGACATGATCGCGACCGTATTTTTGCGCGACATATTCGAGAACTTCGTCACGACGGTTGTCGGCGAAATCGATGTCGATATCCGGCATCGACACGCGCTCGGGATTGAGGAAGCGTTCGAAGAGCAGCCCGTAGATGAGCGGATTGAGATCGGTGATGCCGAGCGCGAAAGCAATCAAACTCCCCGCCGCTGAGCCGCGTCCTGGACCGACCGTAATTCCCGCTTCCTTCGCGTATTTGACGAAATCCCAGACGATCAAGAAATAACTCGCGAAACCCATTTTGTTAATCACATCCAATTCGTATTCCAAGCGCGCGAGAATTTTTTTCGTCTCGTCTTTCGAGGGCGGACTTTGAATAATCTTGGCAGCGACTTCCGCACCATCGACGCGCTGAAATTCGGCAGGAATCGGAATGCCGAAACGGTGGTTGATACCCTCGTAGCAAAGCTCACGCAGATAGTCTTCCGGTTTTTTTTGAAACGGGGTCGCGTAAGTCGGCAGCAAGCGCTTGCCGAGCGGCAGCTCGACATTGCATTTTTCAGCTATTTTTAAAGTGTTTTCGATGGCTTCGGGAATATCCGCAAACGCCGCGCGCATATCGTCGGGCGAACGCAGAGAATAATCGTCCGCCGTCATACGCATGCGATTCTCGTCACTGACCAGACTACCGGTCTGCACACAGAGCAAGACATCCTGCGCCTCCGCGTCCTCGCGCTCGACATAGTGGCAGTCATTCGTCGCGACGAGCGGAACGCTGAGCTTGCGCGCCAGCGCGACCAAACGCTCGTTCGCAATTTTTTGCTCGGGCAGCGACGGATGCGACTGGACTTCGAGGTAAAAATTTTCCGCCCCGAAAAATTTTTGGTAGCGGCGCACAGCCTCCTCCGCCTCGGCGTAATTTTCGGACAAAAGTTTTTGTGAAATCTCACCCTGCAGACAAGCGGACAGGCCGATCAGCCCGCTGCCGAATTGCTCGAGTAATTCGAAGTCGATGCGTGGCTTGTAATAAAAACCCTCTAAATTCGCTTTGGTGACGAGCTGAAGAATGTTTTGGTAACCTTCGAGATTGCGCGCGAGCAGGACGAGATGCCACGGTTTCGTGTCTACGCCCGAGCGTTTTTGGTGGCGACCATAACGCGCGACATAAGCCTCGACTCCGAGAATGGGCTTGATTCCGGCCGCCCGCGCCTTTTGGTAAAAATCAATTAAGCCGAAAGCATTGCCGTGGTCGGTAATTGCGAGCGCCGGCATATTTAATTTTTTTGCCCGCGCCAAATAATCCTCGGGCTTGCCAAGTCCGTCGAGGAGAGAAAAATGCGTGTGCGTATGCAGATGCACGAAAGTCATCCTGCCGATTTTAACACGCAGAAAACAGCACTAAATCTAGTGTCCCAGACTCTTGAGCGTCGAGGCACTCTCTTGCAAATCGTTCACGAAATTGCCGACACCCTGAAAAAATTCACCCACAACCGGCAAGCTGCCCAGCACCTGCACGAGAATGTAAACCGTAATCGCGATTACGGCCGTCGCGCCGATGATGAAGCCCAGTCCGCGAAAAATCCCCGCCAGTAAATTGGACCAAATAATCCGCCACGGCGAGTGCAGATAGCGCACGAAATCTTCCAGGCCGGTCGCGCTGACTTTTTCCGCGATGCGCCGCTCGGAAATTTTGACCTTATGCTCGTCGTGAATCTTCCGAATTTCTTCAATCATCGACAGAAATTTTAGCAAATTCTTCCGCAACGATACGGCGAATTGCGCGCTCGAAAACCTGGCGCGAAAATTGGTGGGCGTGTGCCCGAATTTTCTTCGGCTCAAACTTTTTTTCCTGCGCGAAAAACAGGGCTAAGCCATTTTCGAGACTATCGGGCGTCTGCTCAGGAAAAAGAATCCCCGTCTTTTTGTGAATGACTGTCTCGGTCGCACCACCTTTTTTGAAGGCTAAAACCGGCTTACCGGCTGCCATCGCCTCGACCGGAGCGATGCCGAAATCGTCCTCGCCGGGAAAAATAAAACCGCGGCAATTTTGCAGCAGCTCGTGAATCTCCGCATCGCTGCGCCAACCGAGAAATTCGATTGTCTTGCCCGCAATCGATTCGAGAAATTCGCGCCGCGGACCGTCCCCGACGATGACCAGCCGCCGCCGCAACTTATTGAAAACAGAAATCGCGAGCTCGATTTTTTTGTAACCCGCGAGCTGCGACACGATGAGGAAATAATTTTCGTGGTGATCGCCCAGTTTAATTTTCGCGACTTCGACCGGCGGGTGGACGACCTCCGAATCAGTGCGGAAATATTTTTGAATGCGCTTTTGGACGGTCAGAGAATTCGCGAGGAAACGATCGACGCGCCGCGCCGACAGCCGACTCCAAATCCGCAAGTCCTTGAGCTTGGAATTCAGCAGAATTTTCTTCAGTCCGGTGATTTTATTCTCACGCAAATACTCGTGCGAATAGTCCCAGAGAAAACGCGCCGGTGAATGACAATAACAAATATGTCTATTTTTCACGGGTAAAATCAATCCATGCGCAAAAGCGGATGAGGAAGAAATTACGAGATCGTAGTCGTCGAAATCGAAACTTTCGATTGCGCTCGGAATGAAAGGCAGTAAAAATTTCGGACGAGCGCGCAAAAATTTCGGGAAGTTTTGGAGGCGCGAAGTCTCGACGCGCCACGCCGGGAAATCTTTGCCGCACTTCGCCTCATCGTAAAGCAAAGTGAAAACGCGCGCCGCCGGAAAAAGATCGGCGAGCACTTTCACAGTTTTTTCCGCTCCACCCATCCGGGTCAGATATTCGTGGACAATCGCGATGCGCGGAACTTTTGGCATTTTCGATTTTGGTAATTTTAAAGCATTTTAATTTTTTGTTTTCTCGATTACCTGGTTCTGAAAATACAGGGCTGGCTCTCGTAGAAACGCCCCACCGGGGCGTTTCTACTGCTTCCGAGCTACTAAACCAATACGCTAGATTGACTTTTTTAGTCAAAAATTGTAAAATACGAAAGAACAAAAACTAAAGATGGATAAATTTAAACAAGTTTCGATTCAGATTGCCGAAGGTTTTAAGGTTGGCAAGATTGAATTCATCCCTGAAACACCAAGCCTAGTACAAAAAGTCAGAAGCAACTTGACCCATCTTTTTTCGCGCAAAACTTAGTCCAGCATCTTTTGGAACTCAGCTTCGGAAAGTACTTTAATTCCAAGCTCTGAAGCCTTTTTGAGTTTCGAGCCGGCACTTTCACCCGCGATGAGAAAATCGGTTTTGGCAGAAATCGCGGAAGCCACTTTGCCGCCGAATTTTTTGATCGTGTCTTTGATACCTTGCCGCGAGAAATTTTCCAGACTGCCCGTCACGACGAAAGTTTTCCCGCCCAGTTTTTGCGGCGCTTTTTCTTCGTGAATAATCTCGACACCAACTTTTTCCAATTTCGCGAGCAACTGCGGATTCTCTGCGTCAGCAAACCACTCCGCCAAACTCTCGGCGACTTTCTCCCCCACACCTTCGATCTCAGACCAGCTTTCTAAAGTTTTTGATTTAGCCCAAGTCGCAAAATTAGTAAGATTCTCCTTCTGAGTTAACCCTCCAGATATCCCCTGAGTTAACCCTCCAGATATCTGGGGGGTTAACGGTATACTTTGCATTTGCGATTCAAAATCCGCCGCAACCTCGGCAGCCGCGACCTCACCGACGAAGCGAATTCCGAGTCCGAAAAGTAATTTGGCAAGTTGAACTTTTTTAGCTTTTTCTAAGGCTAAAATTAAATTGTCCGCGCGTTTTTCTTGGAAAAGCGGCAGCGCGAGCAACTCATCTTTCGTCAGCAAAAATAGGTCAGCTGTGTCCTCAATCAAATTTTGATCGAGCAATTCCGCGAGCACTTTTTCGCCGAGACCGTCGATGTCGAGCGCCGCCTTCGCGACGAAGTGACGAAATTTTTCGAAATGAATCGCGCCGCAATTCGGATTCGGACAACGCAGCGCGACTTCGCCCTCAGTTTTGACAACCGACGAGCCACAAACTGGACAAATTTTCGGGCGGGCAATTTTGTGAGAATGCGCCGGACGCAATTCCTGAATCACGGAAACCACTTCTGGAATGACATCTCCCGCTTTTTGGATCACGACGGTGTCGCCGACTCGAATGTCTTTTTTTTCAATCTCGTCGAAATTATGCAGCGTCGCCCGCGCGACTATCGAACCCGCGACTGCGACCGGTCGGAGCAGCGCGACTGGCGTGAGCGCGCCGGTGCGCCCGACTTGAATCTGGATGTTTTCAACAACGGTCGAAACCTGCGCCGCCGGAAATTTCAGCGCGATCATGCCGCGCGGCGTTTTCGCGGTCGCACCCATCCGAGCCTGCTGTTCGAGCGAATTCACCTTCACGACGACGCCATCGATATCGAAAGGCAATTTTTCGCGCTCACTCCCCCACTTTTGAAAAAGTTTTTCGACAGCGGAAATTTCGGTGACGAGCGCGTGATACTTGGAAACTGGCAAACCAAGTTTCGCGAAAAGCTCGAGAACTTCGGATTGTTTTTGGGGCGACTTGGCGAGCGAATTTTGACCGAGCGTGTAAAAAAAGATTTGCAGATTGCGACTCGCCGCGATCACCGGATCGAGCTGGCGCACCGAACCAGCCGCAGCGTTGCGCGGATTGGCAAACTCGGAAAGCTCTTTTTTTTCAGCCTTTTTCAGCGCAAGGTTCTTCGCCCGAATCTCGGCGTTAATTTTTTCAAAATCTTTTTTCAACAAAAAAACTTCGCCTGAAACTTCGAGATCGATTTTTTCAGTCAGCCTGAGTGGCAGATTCACGACTGTCCGAATCGTGTGCGTGATGTCCTCACCAATCACGCCGTCACCACGCGTCAGCGCGCGCGCGAATTCACCCTGCTCGTACCAAACCGAAACATTCAGTCCGTCGATTTTGAGCTCGCAAAAATATTCGACCACCTCATTCGGCACGAATTTTTGGACACGCTCCGCCCATTCACTCAATTCAGCCGAAGAAAAAACATCCGCGAGACTCATCTTGCGCGTCTTGTGCGCGATTTTCGGCAATCTGCCTGCGAGTGGCGCTCCGACACGCTGCGTCGGCGAATCAGTCGTCACGAACTGCGGAAATTCTTTTTCGAGATCTTCCAATTCTCTTTTGAGCTGGTCGCGCGCCCCCTCGGAAATATCCAAACTCGCCTCCCCTGCGAAATACTTTTTATTCCAATCCAAAAGCCAATTTCTAAGCTTGGAAATACGCTCGCGAGCTTGTTTTTCGTCCATTTTTATGATAAAATAATCAGATTCAAAAACCTACAAGGTCGACTTTGTCGCAAATTTTAACACCAAAAAAGTGCCCGATACTCCTCCTGCAAAAAATGTCGAAGGGATGAAAACTCAAATCAGCCAAGAATTGATAGAGGCAAAAAAAACTGATTTGGCTGAAAAAATTAAGCCAATCCACGATAAAGAAAAGGCTGAAAAGATTTTTTGGAGTGTGCGCGAACGCGGTGATTTCGTCGCGCAGCTGAAAAATGAAATGAAAGGCGATCAATCGAATGAGCAGCTTTTAAGCTTAATTTCAAACGAAATTGACAACGAGCTCACAGAAAATAAGTTCGACGAAGCAGCAAAAGATTATGAGGGCAAGGATCGAAATAATAAAAAAATCGATGAAAATGCTACTCGCAACGAAATCGAAAATTCTTGGGAAAAAGAAACCAATGATTTGAAACCAGAGCAAAGAGCAAAGTTAGAAAAAGATGTCGAAACTCTAATCCGCGAAAAAGGCTCAAATATTGATAAAGGCGAGGGCAATGCCCAAATCGACATGATGGTCACAAAAGATGAAGCTCAAGAAATCGCAGAATTTATAAAAACCGAAGCAGCAAAGATGAAAGACGCAAATAAAAATGAAACCAAAGCCAACGAGCCTGAAAATCCTGAAGCGATCATCGCCGCAGCCGAAGCAAAATTAAGTAAAACGCAGATATTGGAATGGGCGAATAAAAAAGATGCAAACGGAAAATTCGAACAAAAAGATGCGGACAGCTTAAAGAAGCTAGCAGAAGAGGGCAAAGAAAAGCTCAAACCCGCTAACGAAAAGGTTGAAGCGTTCGCCAAGAACTTTGGACTTAATCCTGAGATAGCGAAAACTGCGCTCTTGAATTTGATTGCTTTGGATACTGGCTGGTTTGGTATTGCTGAAAATCAGACAACGCTTGCGACTAATTTAAAAAACTTTGAAACTCGTTTTTCTACTGAGAAGCAAGAAAAAGAGCCCGGCGACTTTACTCGTTTCTCGACTGAGGTTCAGAAAAAACAACTTGAGGACTTTTTCAAATTGAAAGGAATCGAAAAATGGAAAGACAATCCAGACTGGCTAGTGCGCTATTTCGCTTTCGATAATGTCGCCGAAGATTTGGGAGATTTTGACAAATTGATTCAAGCGCGCGAAACCAAGGAAAAAGCTGGCGAAATTGTCCCTCCGATCAAAGTTGCGGAGCAGCAAGTCGAAGTCGTCGCACCAACTAACACGCCAGAGAGCAAGAGTGTTGTGGACAAAATCACACAAAGTCTCGAAAAAATTAAACAGACTGGTGGTGAAATCATTGATGCATTTTCGAGTGGCGACTGGAAAAAAGGTTTCGGCAAGATTTTGGAATTGCTTTTTAGCGATATGTTTTGGGATGCAAATAAAGAATGGATTGGGAAAATCTGGATTGCCGGACCAGCAATCGTCAAGGCTCGTGAGGATGCGGTCAAAACTCAAGCTGCCGAGGCGAACGCTGCTGCGCCTACTCCTGCCCCCGAACAAACTCCCGAACAAAACCCTGAAGAGAAAATATTAAACGACTTCCTTGGTCCCAACGCGAAATCGAAAGGTCTAGAAACAGTGAGCATGAAAGAATTTTTGGCAGAGAATGCTGATTTAGATGCTTTCGCCAAAGTTGAAAAAACTGGCATCGAAAGACCCCGACTGGAAAAACTACGCAACGAACTTCTGAGTAAGAGTAATGCGAACACTTTAAAAACTGAAGATAAAAATGTCTTCGTTTTTCTGCAAGAAAAACTTAAAGAAAAACCAGATTACCTAAAAGCCTAAAAAATGATTTCATTCCAAAAAAATCTCGCCCAAGATTTAACTCAGCGACTCGTCTGGAAAAATTCAGCGGAAAATCAGCCAGTCGCCGAGACGCAAGAAATTGGGGGTAAAAATTTAGAAAAAAAATCTGCACCGGCGAAATTAAACACACCAGAGCAAAAAAAGGAAATGCAAGAATTGCAGGCTCGTGAGCAAGAGTCGAAAGCTGAAGACCAAAAAAAACTCACTGTAATCGAGCAAAAAATCGCCGCAGCAGGAACAGGTCCAGAAAAAAACAAAAACTCCGAAGACCTCAAGGCAGCAGTCGAGTCGCGCGAAATTCCAGCCGAACTACAAAAAATGTCACGCGCGCAGATTCGTAATCTCGAACGCAAAAACCCAGAACTGCTTTTGAAAACTTGTTTTTGGAAAATCGAGGAAGGAGACAAGCTCACGCCAATCTCAAATTCTAGCGAATTGAAAGTCGGCGACAAAGTTAAATTCTCAATCAACGAGGCAAACGGCAAAAATAAAAATCTCGAAATGGGTGCTGGTTTACGCACTTTGCCGGGAAATATCAAAGTCGTCGAAATCAGTGGCGAGAAATTTTTTCGTGCTAGCGAGGGCGGTCCATTCGTCGACAAAAATGGCGAATACCGTGCAGTTCGCTCGCATACAAACGAGACAATCATACTCGTCGAGCCGACTGCGGACGATCAAAAAACAATCGAGCAACTCCGCAAAACTCGTGGCCAAGAATTTGCGCGCAACGATGTCGGATTCGCGCTCGATGATTTTTTGGCAAAAGCAAATCTCACACTCACTCCAGAGTCGGTCGATAAATTCTTGGCTGAAATGCAAAAAGATCCAACCGCCAGCGCAGACATGAAAGCCGTCGCCAAAGAACAAGCCGAGTCGATAAAAAAATTCGCTGAACTTTGGAAGGATTTTAATGTCGCGACCTACAAACAAGGTATTGCCTCGATTGAAAGTGGCGGCCGCTACGATGCCGATAATCATGGTCGCGGCGCAAACGATACTTGGAATAAACGCGCGCTTGGCAAATATCAATTCACTGTCGAGACACTGAATGGAATGGATGTGCCAATTAAAAATGAAACTGATATCACTGCGTTCAAGCAGAACGACCAATTACAAGAAGAAATCATGGATCGCTTCACGAGCGAACACATTAGTCGCGTCCGCGATAATCCTAGCGTCGTCGCGCAAATCGGTAAAGGTGCTTATTCAATCGATCAAGTGCTGGGTGCGATGCATCTCGGTGGAGCCGGAGCACTAAGCAAGGTCGAACGCGGTCAACTGGGTGGAACTGATTACATGGGAACTTCTTATGCTAATTATATGGACAGACTGAAACAACCAAACAAAACAACCTGAAATAACAGCTGAAAATCTGATTTTTCAAAAAAATAATTTGATCTCAAAATGACGGACCAAACTCAAAATACCGGCTTCGCTCCACTCCCCGACGAAAGTTCGAGCGGCAAAATACCCTTCGCCCAAATCGCGACGCAACAGATTGCAATCACGCGCGCGGATCTGGAGAAATTTGGGATTGACGAAAATCTAGCGCGGGAAAATCCGGCGCTCATTGATTTGATTTTGAAAACCGAGTCGATGAAAGACGAGGAGCGCAAATATTGGTTTCAACTCCTGCCTGTGATGAGCGAAGAACAAGTCGGCAAATTGCAGAACATCCTGCAAAACGAGCGCGATCAGCTCACCGAGCTGGATAAAAAATATGAGACCGAAGTCGCCCAGCTGAATACGAATGCGCCGAGCTGGGATCCGGCGAAATTCCGCGCGAAACGCGAAGCGGTCGCGGAAGCGGAGGAAGCAGAAGACGCCAAAGAAAAAGACAGTGAAGCCGACATTTTGAACCAGCTCAATAATCTCTGAAATGAAAATTCACGCAACTTTTCCCGAAAATGAAATCGACCCGCGCGAGTCGCGGCTGATTTTCATCGATGCGAATGCTGGTGGAGAGACTGACCAGACAACCGAAAACGCCGAAGCTGATTATCGACCGGATGTCGAAGACTGGAAAAATGAATCTTACGCAGCCTACGAGAAACACTTAATTGAGGCGCAGCGTTTGGGCAAAGTTGAAGCAGCCGATGTCCCTGGAATGCTCGCGCATGCCAAGCGGCAATTTGAAAAATGGAAGCGAGAAAAACGAGAAGCAACTTCGACTTCAGCTGAGACAATCAAAAAAAAGATTGAGGATGCGCGCAAAATTCGCTCGGACAAAAAATTGATTGCGAAAACAGTCGATGCGGTGAAGGAAGGATTTTTGACCGATGTGGCTGAGATTCGCAAATTCGTGCGCCAGGAGATTAATAGTTTTTTAACAATCGAAGCCGACGACATCGCTGATTTCCAAGACCAAGCTTTCGAGGAATTTTTGGATTTTGAGACTGAGATTTTGGACAGCATCACGGCACTGCTGAAAGACAAGGATTATGCCGCAATCCAACAATCCATCGAGCGCGACAAACAACGCGCGAAGGAGTGTTATCGAAAATTACGCGAGATTTTTCACGATGAGAAAAAGCGGAAATTTCTCGAGCTGCTTTCTGACACGAAAGGCATCCCGGCGATGGAAAAAATGCAGATCAAATCGCTAAGCGCGCTCGCAAGCAGAATGGAAGGGCGCTGGGAAAAAAGCGAATCGCTAATCGGGATTGTCGACGGTGGCGAATTGAGTCAGCTCGAGCAAGCACTCGATGCCATCAAGATGATTTTCGAGAAATGGGAGAAAATCAAAGACAAAGATATCAAGAGCCGCGATGCGCTGCTCAGTGAGTTTTTCGAGTACGAAAAAAGGCTCGAGAGCTTCGCCGTGGACATGCGCGAAAATCCGCCGCGCGGAATAGAGTCCGCGCCATTTATAGAAATTTGGCCGGATCATTTTCAGCGCCGCCGCAACGACGCCATCAAACTAAAGGAGCTAATCAACGCCGACAAGAGCAAATCGAATTTGCGCATTGCTCAGGCTTTTTTGGAGGGCAGCACGAAAGAACTAAAAGACTTGGAAGACGAGCGCGCCCGCATCGGTGCGAGAGAGAGAATCGCTGAGAAAGATGAACCCAAAAAGACTGAAAAACTACCAGATAAACGCAGCACTAGCACGCCGGATCTAGGCATGAAAGGCGCGACCGGACACGAGAAAAGCAACGCAATCAATGATTTCGGTAAGGCGTTCTTCGGCTTCGTGACAGCGCACGGTCGCATCCAGTGGTACAGCTTTCACGACATCAGTGAAACTTTCAAGCTCATCGGGAAATCTTGGGCGAAACATACCGAATCGTATACCGAAGATAAATCGGGAGCCTTGGCAAAGGAACTGATGTTTTGGAAACAAGAAGTTAAGCGCCGCGTCCATGAGACTGATTTGATCGCTGAGAAAGGACGCGCGGACGAACGCAAAAAACGCTACAAAAACCTTTCTTATGAAGAGCTCGTCGCGGAACTTTGCGATCTCCCACCGCGAGACAAAAGGCGCGCGATTCTCGAGACGCTCGCCGAGCGCGGCAATCTGCGCATGAGTGACCACCGTCTCATCAATAAGGTGACGAATAATTCAATCACGGAAGAACAATGGATTTACGCTGACTCGACTTGTGACTACATCGAGATTATTCGAAAGTTCAAAGAAAAAATTGATCACTATTTCCTGGACGAAGTGGGCTACGGTCAGCAACTCATCGACATGCAGACGAGCGGACAAGCGAACAAGGAATCACTCGGGGAGAAATTGGGCGATCACAGTATCACCGGCTCACCGGCAGCCGAATCCGCGATGGTCGCAGTCCAGATAGACAACGCCGGTCTCGAGGGTGACAATGTCGTGACCGGACTGATCAAAAAAGGTTTTGGGCGTGGCAACAAGCACACCGACAACGGTCAAATGACCACGATGAAAATGCGAACCGAGAGCAGTGACGAAGCCATTATTCGTGACAATGCTACTGCGGGTCTCGATGCTCTCAAGATCGTGGACGGATACCTCAAAGGGCTACTATCGGGTCAAACTATCCAAGGTCTCAGTAAAAAGAATGAGGCGGGCTACACGCCGTATGCAGCTTTTCAAGATGTTTTGATTACGAAAGACAAACGCGACCCAAGTGATAAGTCTCGTGCAATCTCAAGCTTCGAACTCTGGGGCTGGATTCGTGACGGCAAAATCACCAATCTCGGTCGGCGCCAAATTATTAATTTCTTCGATGGTCGCGTTGCCTTTGACGGCGAGAACAATATTATTTACATCGCGGATAATTCAGGAACCTATGCGCGCCACTCAACGAAATATACTTCGATTTCAGACTTCCGCGGTCTCGGTATCCCGGTCGCCGATAAAATGCGCACGGCCTGCGTCAAGGCTGGCGGTGTAGAAATTTATGACAACGCCACGCAACGCGCCAACGACAAAAACCAAATCGTCGGCACTCAGCAAGAAGTGACTTTCCTCATCAAAGCTGCCTGCGAAGAAATCGAGGATGGTGTCACGATGGTGCGCTACGGACAGACCGACATGAAAAAGAAAGGGCAAGTTCGCCTGGAAAAAGGTACTAAGGCCCTCGAAATCATGTTTGGAAATATCGTGAAAAACACTGAAGATCGCGATATTTTCACTCGTGCCGATGGTAATCCAGCTTACGGAATCATGTACCGTAAAAAAGATATTAATAACAAAACAACTTATGGAGAAATCGCTGATGAAACTAAGGTAAACAAAAATCTCATCGAATTCCTAGAGTATTATCTCATCAATCTCGCCCACCTCGACCAATTTTCTCCAAGCCATTACAATCGCGTGATGCGCGCTTACAATAACCTCACCGATAAGAGCAAAATTCTCTCCCGTGAGCTGCGCGATGCGAAGAACAGTGCCGACAAACAGGAGATGCAGAGACACTTCGGCAAGGCTGCTTAGCCGCCGATGTATTCGCTCACGCGCGCTTCCATCGCCGCGATTTTTTGCCCAATTGCTTCGGCAAATTTCGGAGCGACCGAGTCCTGCAGTCTCTCAAGTATTGGAATGAAAATTGGCTGGTTTTGCATTTCACTCAACAGCTGATTCGCACTCTTGAGCGAAGCAGTGTTATCGAGCTTGCCGAAAAGTTCGGCAGTCAATTCGGCGGAGAGACGGTCGACGAGCGGCTGGACTTCGGCGTGCGCGAGCTCCCCGGCGCGCAGGATGGCGAATAGATTGCGAAGTCGTCCGGACGGCGCGTAACCATCACGCGCGAGAATCTGGAACTCCGGTACGCCGCGCAGTTTTTGTGGCGCGGTGAAATAATAATTCAGGATTTGATCGACCCGAGCAGCCTGCTGCAAATCCGCAAGTGCGCTCGCGCGACCCGGACCGTCGGGATAATTTTGCTGGAGAAAATCCGTAAACGCTGCAAGCTCATCGCCCTCGACCGACTCAGCTCCACCCGCTGCCAGCAGGTCGGATAATTTGGCGCGATTCGTCTCGAGTGTTTGCTGCGCCACAGCTTGGTCACCGTTTTCTGCGGCAATCAGCGCATCGAAGCTCCACACTTTGACTAGCTCGAGGTCAGTTTGAATTTTGCTCAAAGCCGGCAACTCCGGAATTTCTGCCACGGCGACCGTGGGCACCGTATCGGCGAAAGTGACCGACTCGCCCGCCGTGAGCGCGACCGCTTCGGAATCATTGGCGGATTTGACTGCGACGGAATCTTCGGAAGTCTCGATCTTGGTGCTGCCTGTCGTCGGATTCACCGCGACGGAAAATTTCGCACTCGTCGCCTCGACTAGCCCAGTCGAAGTTTCGACGGCGAAGGAGGAGTCCGACTTCGCGACTTCGGCATCGACCGCACCGGAAAGCAGCGCGACTTTGACCGAGCTATTTTCGCGAGTCAGCAAATCCGGCTTGAAATCAGTGATCTCGACTTCGGTTGATTCAGTGAGAAACATTTTGCTCGCATCGTAAAAAGCGAGTTCGGCGGTGGAATTTTCACCGACACGAATCGTGTCGCCGAGCCGCACGGTCGCGAATTCGCGCACATCTTCGAAGAAAGGTGAATCGGCGACGCGGATTTTGACGATGCCGGAACTGACGGAAAGCTGCGCGACTGCAGTCTGCGTCTGAGAAATGAAAGTCGTGAGCGTGATGCCACCGGCGAAAACGAGCAGCACGAAGAAAGCCGTCGCCTGCCGCAAGACTGCGAACAAGCGGAAAAAATTCCGCGGCTGAAAATGCTCACGCGTCACCTCACGCAAATTGTGACGCGGCAAAACCTTCGGCAGATTGAGCAAAGCCTCGGCAATCGCCGCGAGCAAATCAAGCAAACCGGAAGAATGAACTTTCTGTCCGGACAATTTCAGATCAAGCAATTCTGCACTTCTCAATTCTTCACACTCGGCGGCAATGTGATTTAAAACCCTTTTTTTGATGTTCGCGCGCGTCGCAGCATCGAGCCGCGGTCGCACGAAAAGACGCAGCAACGAACGCTCGAAACGCGCCGGTTGTGGAGATTCGGAAAATTTGCGCCAAAAACTAAACATCCTCTGCTGTTTTAAACGCCAAATGTTCACTTTCGTTACTACTTTGTCCCTGCTTCTCGAGTAAATCTTTTAATCGGTTGAGCGCGCGGAACTGGATGACCCGCACGGCACCGACCGATTTTTCGAGAATCTCGGCAATCTCGTCGTTTTCGAAACCATTGACGAATTTCAGGACGACGACTTGCTGCTGTAATTCCGGCAACTCTCGCAGTGCGAGAATCAGTTTTTTTTGCTCGAACTTATTTTCGAGCGTCGCGCTCGGATCAGCGGAACGGCGCATCTCGGGCAAGTTGTCAGAAAGCTCGACTAATTCCGTCTTGGCATTCACGCGGTAAAAATCGACGACGGCATTGTGCGCGATACGAAAAAGCCAGGCGTTAAATGAATTACCTTTTTGCTTGTGATACGAATGACGCTTCTCCCAAGCCCGCAGAAAAACCGTCTCCGCCAAATCCTCCGCTTCGTGCTTGGGCACGCGGTAATAAATGTAGCGGTAAATCGTCACGACGAAACGGTCGTAAATTTCGCCGAAAGCCTCGGCGTCATCTTTTTGGGCACGCCGAACGAGGGATTCAATTTCGCGAAGTTCTTTTTTTGTGAGTGCCATTTCGCGATTATTTTAGCGAATTACCCAAAAAGAAAGCGAATCAAGTTTACAAGTTCAACCACCAGCCGAACTCGAAAAATTTCGTAGCTTATTTCTAAAAAACAAATTGGGGCTGAATAATATCCTTGCTCGAGAGCATTGACAGCCGCGGCGGTGAAGTAGAAATTACATCGCTAGTAGCATTTAGTTATGTCCACCAAAAGCCTTTTCTCGCCCGCACTCACTCAGGCAAAATTCCCGGCTCAATCTTTTTGAGCTGTTTTTTTAATTCCATTTACCATGGATAAAATCGTCACAGGCACGCCGGCATACGCTGAACAAAAAGGTGAATGGGATTACAACAACAGGCTTCATAACCTAGCGATGACACTACCCTTTCATTGCAATATTGCGTGCAGAAAGTGTGCAAACGAAGGATTAAGGAATCCAGACCTGGTCGACAGACCAGAGCAACCGCTTTTGTCTTTTGACGAAATAAACGATGTTGTAAAAGAGTTTAGTGAAAGCGGTGGCAAGACAATAAACATCATCGGCGAAGGTGAGCCATTTCATCCGGCAGAATTACCAAGGTTAATTCATACAATTGAGCAGGCAGCAAAGAATAACTTGCGGACAATAGTTTTTACTAATGGAACATTGTTAACTGAAGAGTTGATAAATTTTTGCAAGGACAATCTAGTCACGATAATGTTCAGTGTTGATTCGCTCAAAAAGGATTTATATAAATATTTATCGGGTAAAAGCTGTGACGGTAATTACAATAGACTGATGCAAAACATCCAAAAAACTTGCGAGATTTTTAAAGACACGCAGGAAGTGTTTGAAGATGTAGTCATGCCGACAAGGAGAAAAATAGCAATGCGGGTTGGCATGAACACAGTTATTTCTCAGCACAACTGGGGAGAGCTGGATGATATTAAAAAATTTCGAGAATCAGAGATGATCCACATTTATGGCGCACCATTTTCAAAAGGGTCACTGAAAGGCTCCGAAGATGAATTTGTCGGAGAGCCGGAAAATTACAAAAAAATTGTAAGTCGCACACAAGAACTTTCAGACACTGGCGGATGCTGCAGTTATTCGAGAGAATTGAGGCGTTGCACTTTTATGAACAACGGAATCATCATCAACAATCGCGGCGATTACGGTGTTTGTAATTACAACACCGGAGTACCCGAATTTGGCAATTGGCGCGACGGAGGAAGAATGAAAGACATCGAGAAAAGAATCCACAAAAAAGTTGATCGCTTTTTCGCAGATCAGGGTGATTTTTACTGCATCACTCGACACGATAAATCCGATAAATTCATCGGAACAAAATTTGATGACTAGCCTCATCTTAATCGCGTTTTTGGCGGGAATGCTAAATGGCGTCGGCAGTAGTGGCGGAGCGCTAATGCTACTAGCCTTAATATCTTCCGGATTCACGCCAATGGTCGCTGTTTTTGTGAATAAAACTACTTGTCTTTTTGGCGGGGCAGTTTCGGTCATCAAGCTGCGTAAACACACCAAAAAAGAAAAATTATTCAAAACGCTAATCACTCTCCTCGCTTTTTCGGTTATTGGCTCAGGAGCGTACCTAATTTTTGACGAAAAATCATTGTCTATAATATTTTCGATTCTGATTGCTTTTTTGATTTACAAATTAGTTCGAAAGGAAAAAAGACTTAAATTTAGCCGATTAAAATATTTCTCCGCGATTGCTGGCGCAGGACTTTACAATGGAATTTTCGGAGTAGGTATGATTCCAATCACCGCTTCGGTTTTCAAAAACTTTCGAGGATTCAGCCAAATCGAGTCGATCGCAAATGCGATCTTGATGAATTTTCTCTCTGATTTTGTTCTTTGCGGAATTTTCATTTTCGGTTTCAATTTGCTCGAAGTCCAAAACATCATCCCAACGATTTTGTCGATGATTGTTTCAATCTCACTCGGAAATTATTTTGGAAGTTCGCTGGCTCTGCGAATCGATAAAAAATGGCTGAAATTAATTCAATTAATCACACTTTTTGCCCTACTTGTGTTTTTAGTTTTAAAATACGCTTTTAATTAAAATGAACAAGCAAAAACCCCTAGTCGTAATCACTGGCGCAAGCGCCGGCATCGGCGCGGCGACCGCGCGGAAATTCGCAGAAAATGGCTATAATTTAGCAATTTGCGCTCGTCGCAGTGATAGACTCGCACTCGTAGCGGATGAGTGCGAGAAACTCGGCGCGGAAGTTTTGGCGAGCGAACTCGACATCGGCGAGCAAAAAAATCGTGAGAATTTCGTCAAAGATATTTTGGCAAAATTCGGCAAAGTCGATGCGCTCGTGAACAACGCCGGGATGGCACTCGGCTTCGCGAATTATTTGAACGCAGAAATAGCCGACATCGAGAAAATGTTCGCAGTGAATGTGGTCGCTTCGTTTGAGATGACGCGACTAATTCTGCCAAAAATGCTTGAACAAAAATCAGGGCATTTGATTTTTCTCGGCTCAATCGCCGCCCACCAAAGTTATGAAAACGGCGGCGGTTATTGCGCGAGCAAGCACGCCCAGCGCGCGCTCGTCGATTCACTGCGTCTCGAAATCGCCGACCAGCCGATCAGAATTACAAGCATCGACCCGGGAATGGTCGAGACCGAATTCAGTGTCGTGCGCTTCGGCGGTGACACTGAACGCGCGAAAAAAGTTTACGCGGGAATCAAACCCCTAGTTGCTGAAGACATCGCGGAATGTATTTTTTGGGCGGCCAGCCGACCACCGCATGTGAATATCGCTGAAATTGATGTTTTCCCGGTACACCAAGTCGGAATGTCGAAGATCTGTCGGGAAAATTAAACCGCGACACCATCCCAGCGTAATCCCGCCGCGTTCAATGTGCCTGTCGCCCGCAATTCGTCATGATTCGCCGCCGAAAAATTTTGTAGTTTAATTGCGCTTTTCCCAAAAACAAATTGACACTGAATAATATCTGTGTTCGAAAGTATTGACAGCTGCGGCGGTGAAGTAGAAATTATGCTCCGGTAGCATTTAGTTATGTTCACCAAAAGTCTTTTTTCGCCCGCACTCACTCGGGCAAAATTCCCGGCTCGGTTTTTCTGAGCCGTTTTTTTAATTTCATCTACCATGGCAGAAACAGCTGAAAAATCTCGTGGACACGAGATTGACTGGAAGCGTGTTGCTCGTGATGGCATCGCAGCATTGCTTGGCGCGCTCGCAGTTTTGGTCGCGGCGGACAATGCGCACGGTGGAGCAGAAGGCGATTTCAGCAAAGTTAAAACACAATTAAAACAAGCTCTTTCTGCTTCAGAAGCTGAGGCAGCGACATTGGATGATGAGGCTGAGGAACATAAAGCGAAGGCTGATGCGGCGCAAAAAGAAATTGATGAATCAAAAAAAAGGAGCGAGGAAAATCGTCGCAAAATGCGCGAAATTGTAGAAAAGATAAAAGCTCAAATGGAAGCTGAAAAAAAATAAAACTTGCTAAAATAATCTCAGATGAATTTAGAAGGTAGTTTGTCGAATCCCGAAAAACCGAGCGCAACGAGTTTTCTCGCTGAATTTACTTTTGAGCAGCAGCAAATATTGAAAGATGCGGGAATTGAATCCCAAGAAATTTTAAAAGTAGCTTTGCTCGATCCCGAATTCAAAAACAAATTCGAAGCTGAAAAATCTGAAACCGATATTCAAAGGGAAAATACCGAAATCAAAAAAGAAGAGATCGATTTAACTGGCGAGAAAGTTCAAGAGAAAAAGGGACACATCGAAAAACAATCTCAAATCAATCGAACACTTTTGCAGACAGAGATGTTGGAAGGGCAAACGCTGACTCCAGAAAATGCAGCAGTTTATGAAAAACAGCTTGTCGCATTGGCTGAAGATTTGGACGAAATCGGAATTGCCGACCGCCAAGTTAATTTCCAATTCAAAGACCGTGGTTTCAAAAGCGAGAAACGAGAAATTATTTTTGGGACGAAGCCGGTCACGCTCGATCTCGGCAGCGGTAAAATTTTCGAGGGCGTGCAAGAACTTTCGGAGAAAGATTTACAGACTCGGACAATCCGTTCGCTTTTTTACGAAAGCGGAGATAACGATTTGGGAGACCTTGATCTAGCAGAATTTAAAAATATTGCTCAGGAAATTAACCCTGACAAGAATGAAACATTCACTCCCCTGGTTTGGAAAATTCTCGGCGGATTGGCGGCAGAAGCCAAATACGATCTCGCCAGTCTCAAGACTCAAAAGATATTGGGCTCGGATGGAAAAATAAATCTCGATCAAATTAAAAATTGGCTCACTATCAATCGCGAGGAATTGAGTCGCGGCAGCACAATCGATGCTGCCAGCCTACGCTGGAGAGAAGAACCAACTCCAAAAAACATGAACGAGGTGGTGTGATTCGTTCGCTTGAATTTTCCATTGCAAATTTCTGAATGCTGCTGATTGCCATGTGTTGTTACGCCAACATTTTAATGGCAGTAAATAACGCAAAAAAACAAGGCTCTTGGCATGGAGCATGGGGCATGAAGGGTCATTGGTTCGGAGGGTCATTAAGTCGCTAAGTCTTTAAGCCATTAAGTCGTTGAGTGGATTTTCTAAAATCGTGCCGGTGCAAAGTAGTGGGTTAATTGAACTTACGGAAGGCTACAAATTTTTACAATTTTTAATTTTATAAATAAATCCTAAGTCCAAATTTTTAAAAATTAGAAATTGAAATTTATTTAAAAATTACAAAATTAAGAATTAAAAATTACCCTACAGAGACTTGAAAATTCGAAAATTTTGCACGGCTAAAACCTCGAATTAGTTTCGAGGCTTGTGTTAGTAATGTCCAAAATGTAGCGGGAAAATTGCCTCACTCCATTACTGAATATGAGGACTTAACCCAACCGAAGTTGAGTTTCGATCATAACTAGTGATTAGCGGCTAAAAGCCACTCACTAATTTAACTCCCTAGAAAGGAGGTGATCCATCCGCAGGTTCTCCTACGGATACCTTGTTACGACTTAGCCCCAATCAAGAGTTTCACCGTGGTCCCTCGTTACCGAGAGCCTTCGGGTGCCCCTCTCTTTCATGGCTTGACGGGCGGTGAGTACAAGACCCGGGAACACATTCACCGTATCATGGCTGATACACGGTTACTAGCGATTCCAACTTCATGGAGGCGAGTTGCAGCCTCCAATCCGAACTGAGGCCGGCTTTATCAGGATTGGCTCCCCCTCGCGGGTTGGCTACCCTTTGTACCGACCATTGTAGCACCGGTGTCGCCCAGAACATAAGGGCCATGCTGATCTGACGTCATCCACGCCTTCCTCCGGCTTAGGGCCGGCAGTCTCGTGTGAAAAAGTAACACACGACGTGGGTTGCGCTCGTTTACGGACTTAACCGAACACCTCAAGGCACGAGCTGACGACGACCATGCAGCACCTGTCACCGAGTTCTTTGCAGCACTCCCGTATTTCTACAGGATTCTCGGGATGTCAAGTCCTGGTAAGGTTCCTCGCTTATTATCGAATTAAACCCGATGCTCCACCGCTTGTGCGGGTCCCCGTCTATTCCTTTGAGTTTTAATCTTGCGATCGTACTCCCCAGGCGGATTACTTAACGCGTTAGCTTGGACTCGCAAAGGGATCGAATCCCTCGCAAATCGAGTAATCATAGTTTAGGGCGTGGACTACGGGGGTATCTAATCCCCTTCGCTCCCCACGCTTTCGTCCCTGACCGTCAGTGTCGACCCAGTACGCTGCCTTCGCGTTTGGTGTTCCTCCGATTATCTACGGATTTTACCCCTACAATCGGAATTCCACGTACCCCTGTCGAACTCTAGAAATACAGTTTCCGGAACGCTTTCAGAGTTAGGCTCTGAAATTTCACTCCAGACTTACATTTCCGGCTGCGGACGCTTTACGCCCAGTGATTCCGGATAACGCTTGCACCTCTCGTATTACCGCGGCTGCTGGCACGAGATTAGCCGGTGCTTATTCGTGTGGTTGACTCAAAAATTTGCTCCCACACAAAAGAGGTTTACATTCGTAAGAACTTCATCCCTCACGCGGTGTCGCTCCATCAGACTTTCGTCCATTGTGGAAGATTCTTTACTGCTGCCTCCCGTAGGAGTATGGGCCGTGTCTCAGTCCCATTCTGGCTGGTCGATCTCTCAATCCAGCTACCCGTCATTGTCTTGGTAAGCCATTACCTCACCAACAAACTGATAGGCCGCAGGCCCCTCCGATACCGATAAATCTTTACCCCGTAGGGACTATCGAGTATTAATCCGGATTTCTCCGAGCTATCCTCGAGTATCGGGCAGGTACCAACGTGTTACTCAGCCGTCTGCCGCTCCCAGCACCTCGTCTTCGACTCGGTAAATTCCAAATCCCAATTTCCAAATCCCAATAATTGGAATTTGGTGCTTGGAGGTTGGAGCTTACTTTTTCTGTCAAAGAAAAAGTGCTGGGCGCTCGACTTGCATGTATTAAACGCACCGCTAGCGTTCATCCTGAGCCAGGATCAAACTCTTCGTAAAAACGAATTGTTACTTACTCGAAAGTAAGAAACGCCTCGTAAAGAAAAGTTTGTGTCGGAACCGAAGTTCCAACAAAAATTTTAAATATAGATCCCCATTTTCATGGGGACATGTTTTCCGAACCATTCGGAATCCTTTTCCCGCTACATTTTGAATACTAACTTATATTTTTTGCCGAGAAATCAAGGAGCAACGCTCGCCTCTCAGGAAGAGCGCGCTAAAAAAGCCGATGGAGTTTAATCGCGTCGATTTGGAAAGTCAAATCTTTTTTTTGCTAAAATGTGGACATGCTTTCTAAAATTTTTTGGTCGCTGCTGATGCTCGCAGTCAGCCTCGGACTCATCATCAAAACCAAGCAAGTGAAAGATTTCACTGGCAACTTCAGCTTCGCTGAAAAATGGTTCGGCATCGGCGGAACCTACTCGTTTTTGAAATTGCTCGGCGTACTCATCATGGTCGCAACATTCCTCTGGCTCACCGGTACGATTGATCGCATCGTCCCCGACTTCCTGAAAAATCCCGGCATCACGGCACAATAATTTGGCAGGCAAAAGAATGACGCGTAAAATCCGCGAACTGGATCAGTAGTCCGCCACGGCGGACAGTCGGCTCCAGGCAAGAAGAAAATGGATCGGTAGCTCAGCTGGTAGAGCAGTCGGCTCTTAACCGAAAGGTCCTGGGTTCAATCCCCAGCCGATCCACCATTCTTCGCCCCGCCAAGCGGGAAGGTTTTGGATTGGTGATTGTGCTGGAGGTGAGAAGCCAGTCAGCACGAGCACCAATTAAAAAATAATCTTTCCGGCGCGCGCCGCAGTAAATGCGAAGCATTTGCGTCAATAAATATCAAACAAGCACAAACTCTGAGCCAGCTTCAATCCCCAGCCGATCCACCAAATAGTTGGTAGTTGGTAGAAAAAAACTAATTACTACAAACTAAAAACTATAAACTATTGGAGGCCACGCCCGGATTTGAACCGGGGAATGGCGGTTTTGCAAACCGCTGCCTTACCACTTGGCTACGTGGCCGGGATAGTTTTTAGTTAGTAGTTAATAGTTGATAGTTGATAGTTAATAGTTTGGTTTTTTTACGCACTGCCCTCCTTCGCCAAGGCTTCGGAGGACATTCTCCGCTAGCGCGGAGAATGGTGGAGCTGAGGGGATTCGAACCCCTGACCCCCTGCTTGCAAAGCAGGTGCTCTAGCCAACTGAGCTACAGCCCCATTTAGTTTTTAGTTTGTAGTCAATAGTTTGTAGAGCTACTACCAACTACAATCTACCAACTACCTACTTTAAAAGAGCCGGGGAATTTTACCCGAAAACTTTTAGCTTTGCTAAAATCACTTCACCAAATTTTCAATATTAAATCCAAAAATTTTAAATTGTTTGCCGGGGTGGTGAAATGGTAGACACGGGAGACTTAAAATCTCTTGAGGGTCAAACCTCGTGCGGGTTCAAGTCCCGCCCCCGGCACCAAAAACCAAGTTTTCGCCACAGGCGAAGTTTTGGTTTTTTGGCGTGGGGTGAACGCGAAATCGCAAAGGAACAAAACCAAAAAAAGCACGAGCGTGACGGCGCGCGCCGCGATGGAATTTTGTTTTTCGCAAAACTCGCAGCTAGCTTCAAGTCCCGCCCCCGGCACCAAAATTAAAATAAATTATTTTTGTCCGCCGCGAAGTTTTGGGGATTTTGGATGATGTAATCCCCCCAAAGGGGCCACTTCGTGGCGAATGCGATTTAATTCATCTTCATCACGAACGATGTGATCGTGAAATGATTTTTGCCAATGAAATTTCGTCAGCGTATCCCCGACCGATTTATTAATTCGCCGCGATGAAAATGTTTTAAACCCGCGAATAATTTCAGATAGACCGTGGTGTTTTGTTGGTCGTATTACAGGCGTATGCGTAGGGAATGGTTTGAAACCATTCCCTACCGGACAACCATTCCCTACCCGACAATCCCCCATCAAACCTAAATTATCAATCATCACGATTCCATGAAAATGATTCGGCATCACGCAAAATTCGTCCAACGCCAAATACGGATATTGCGCACCAAGCCATTCCCATTGTTCATGCACGATTTCCCCGCACGCATTCAAAATCATCGCGCCATTTTGAATTTCACCAAATGCGGACTGGCGATCGTGTGTGCAAATCGTCACGAAATATGCGCCGTCCGTAGAATAATCAAATTGTTTTAATCGTTGCGGTTTCCTGTTCGGATGATTTTTTTGGGCTGACATGAACTGAATAAATTTAACCTTCTAAATCACTCTAAATTATACTCACGATCCCCTATCGCCGTGCTGCCTTCAAAAGCAAGCGCGCAAAATCATTTCACGCTAAACTCCGCGCAGCGATCACAACGGATAACTTCAAAAAATTGAATGGTGTCCGTATCCTGCTTGGCGGGATTATCGACTACCCATTTAATTTTTTTTATGAATCCAGCTCCACAACAAACTTTTGACGGTCTCGGCATCGCGCCGGGAATGCTCGCTCGTCTCGACAGCTTGAAGTTCAAAATTCCGACACCAATCCAAATCAAAGCCATCCCGATTGCCATCGAAGGTAAAGATTTGATTGGCATCGCGCAGACCGGCACAGGCAAGACGCTCGCTTTCGGCGTGCCGCTGATTCAGCGACTCGCGGCAATGCCCGCGACGAGTCAAGGACTCGTGCTACTGCCGACGCGCGAACTCGCCGAGCAGGTGCAGATGAGCCTGAAACAAATCGCACCAAATCTCCCGCTCGCGCTCATCATCGGTGGTGCACCCGCACGGCTGCAAGTCGCCGCGCTGCGCCGCCAGCCAAAAATAATCATCGCGACACCGGGACGCTTGATCGACCTGATGCAAGAGCGCGTGGCGAATCTACACAATATCGCAATCCTGATCCTCGACGAAGCCGACCGCATGCTCGACATGGGCTTCGCGCCGCAGATTAAGAAAATTCTCGCAGAAGTGCCGAAGCAAAAACAAACGCTGCTTTTTTCCGCGACAATGCCGACTGAAATCGGCAAGCTCGCGACGCAGTACATGCAGCTGCCGCTGCGCATCGAAGTCGCCGTCTCCGGCACCGCGAGCGAAATCGTCGAGCAAGAAGTTTTCGTCGTGCCACGCGATCGCAAGACGCAGCTCCTCGAAAAAATCCTCACCGAATACCGCGGCACAATTTTAATTTTTTCCCGCACGAAACACGGCGCGCGCAAACTCGCAATTTTGATTCGCGAGATGGGACACACTGCCGATGAGATTCACGCCAATCGCAGCCTCGGTCAGAGACGCAGTGCGCTCGCAGGATTCAAGTCCGGTAAATACCGCATCCTCGTCGCGACCGACATCGCCGCACGCGGCATCGATGTGACAGGAATTGAGCTCGTGATTAATTATGATTTACCGGAAAATCCGGAAGACTATGTTCACCGCATCGGCCGCACCGGTCGCGCCGGTCATGCGGGCAAAGCGATTTCTTTCGCGGCGCCCGATCAAGCGCGTGATGTGAATGCCATCGAACGACTGATTCGCATCCGTCTGCCGCTCAGCAAAACTCCGACAGTACTTCCACCGCCACGCGTGATGCCGCCACAGTCACATGATCGTGCGATGCCGCCGCCGCGCCGCAGTAGTGGTGGTCGGAGCAGCAGTGGACGCAGCAGCAGTGCCGGTGGATTCCGCCGTCGCTAAAACTAAACCGGCAAAAATCGCACATTCTTATAACGCGAACCTCGAAGCTAATTCGAGGCTTGAGCTGTGGGGTAATTTTTAATTTTGTAATTTTTAAATAAATTTCAATTTCTAATTTTTAAAAATTTGTAGCCTTCCGTAAGTTTAATTAACCCACCACTTTGCACTGGCGTGATTTTAGAAAATCCACTGAATGACTCAACGACATGAAAATCAGCCAGCTTACGCAGGCGGATTTTCGGCGGAACTTAAAGACTTAAAGACTTAACAACCCTCCGAACCCACTGACCCATAACCTTCCGAACCTAATGACCACTGACCCTCCGAACCCATGTCCCATGTTGCTGAGTTTCGAGATTCGCGTTTAATAGTAAATTTCGATGACTAGCATTGCCCCGCTTACATGTCTGTTATCTGGATCCCCGCTTTCGCGGGGAAGACAAAAAGGAAGGTAATTCTAATCAGAGAAGTTTTGAGTTTTATTTGAAAATTCTCTCCATGTTCCATGTTCCATGCTTCATGCTTCATGTTGTTGGGTTTCGAGATCCGGGCTACTCAGCTATAAATCACGAATTCAATTCCGCGTGGCGCGATTTTTTGCGACGCACGAGCAGGACAATCACGGTGACGAGCAAGATCGCAATCACGACTCCCCCGCCGATTAGACCGAGTAAAATTAAGTCGATGGCGTTTGAGGAAAATTGGACTTCGGCTGTGAGCGGCGCATCGGCAAAACCGAAAGTCGCGGCCAGCTGCGCTGTGTAGTCACCACGCGGCACGGTTTTTTCTAACCACGGAATCGTAATCACCGCAGTCGAACCGGGCGCGATGTATGCGACATTGTCCGGAATTTGCGGCGAAGCGACGACTTCGTCGTACTCGTTGCGGATTTCAATCACGCCTTTTGGTCGTTCGAAAACATTGCCCGAATTGGTCAGCGTGAGCGAAAAGTCTGTCGCTTTTTCGAGCTGATTGATGACGAAAGAATCAAGCGTTAAACCTTCTTTGATCTCGACTTCCGTCGTCTGGGTGATCGTCGGCTGGTCGGCATAATCCAGCGTGAGCTTCGCGGTGAATTTACCAGGGCGCAGATTGTGATTCCATTCGCCTGTGAAAATGCGTTCACTGCCCGGCAAAACATTGCCGCCGCCGAGATTGAGCGGAATCGTATCCGCGACGACAACCGCACCCGAATCGTTATCGGCATAACTCGCGACTGCCGTAAGCACCTTGCCCGCAGCATCGGTGAGCGAAACTGAAGCGCGCGGTTTTTCGTGGACATTGCCGGCGTTTTGGAAATCGCAGCCGAAAATCAAACCTTTGTCGCTCAGAATTTTTTCATTCTTGAGCGCGAAATTTTTGACCGTACCGGAGTGAATTTCCTCACCACTGACTTTGATGAGAATAAGACTCGGTACAGCCGTTTGAATTTTGATGCCGGTCGTCTCTGTATCAGCGACAGTGGTATACGAAAGCGAAGCGTAACGACCGCCCGGCTCAGCACCATCCGGCACTGTGACTGTGAAATTCACGGATTTTTCGGAGCGCGGCGCTAGCGTGATGGCGTCTTGGTCAAAAGTAATCCAGCCGGAGATATTGCGCGGATCATCCGCTGCGAGATCCTCGACTATCGGATAGCCATCTTCGTCATTTTTCGTGTAAACCGTCAGCTCGGGTTTCACCGTGATTGGGACAGCCTCAGGATTGATGACACGAATCGTCGCCGTCACAGCCGCGCCGGGATCAATGTCAAGCTCGGTACGCACCGGCTTCACGCCAACCGCGAAAACTGTCGAGGCAGTGAGCACACAAGCGGCAAAGCTTGAAAGTGTGAGCGAGAAAGTTTTTGTGAGAGACATTTTAGCTTGTTAGATTATTAGATTATTGGAACATTTAATCATTGAATTATTAGAATGTTGGTAGCGCGACATAAGTAATCGTCCCCTCGTAAGTCCCAGCCGGAATGAGATAATCAACATTGAAAGCGTAATAAATCGTGTGCGTTTGGGAGTTCGTCGGACCGGCGTAGCCGACACCATTCGCCGTGCCATCGTAAAGCGCGAGATTCGCGGCCGTGCCAGCAGCGAAAGCCGCCGGCGTACCTTCCGTTTGTAGCTCGGTTTTGGTCTTAGAATTTTCGGTGGAATTGTAAGCGATGTAACCGAAACGATTTTCGGTTGATTCGGCATTGCCCGCCGTGATTACGGAAGTATTGCCAGCGTCAGTCCCATCGAGTTCTGCCAGCGCAGAATTTTCCGCACCGGCAAGCTTCGCCTGAATTTTGTAGCCTGTATTCGCATTGGTCTTGGCAGTGAGAATTGTTTTTTGGGAATAGTCCTCTCCGCTATCAACGGACGGATCGACATTGAGATCAACCGTCGCATCGTCAATCGTGAGCACGAGCGCCTCGGCGACTGTCGCGCGCACGCGAATGGAATTCGCCCAGCCGAGTGCAGCATAACCCGTCTCGAGCACTTGACCGGCGGAATTTTTCACAGCGATATTGAAAGCGTAATTGCCAGGTCGCACCGGCATTTGTAATTTATGTGTCGAACCAATGTTGAGTGTGACGGCTGCATTCGCATCCGCGAAAGCGCCATCAGCGGTGAGCGTGATCGTCTGCGCTGCCGTGTCAAAAGTCTCGGTCGCGGACAGCGAACCGGTCGACTCCAGTGTCGCGGAAACATCGCTCGCCGTGAGACTCGCGAAATTAGTGAAATCTTCCGGCACGGAAATCACAATCTGATCGCCAGATTGAATCACATGATCACCGCTTTCGAAAACGACTTGCACGCCCTGCGCGAGCTTGCGCACGGTCTCGCCGGCTTGGTGCGCCGCAGCAGTCGTCGCGGTGAAATTAAGTGTCGTCGCGCGTGTCATCGCGGAAATTGAATCAGCGGAAACAGTCGTGAGTGTGAGGACTTCATTGCCAATCAAAACGAGATCGCCACTCGCAAAGCCCGTCCCACTCGTGAGCGTCGCCGTCGTCGCGTCAGCGGCAAGATTGCTGGCAAGCGTCGTCGCGACTTCGGACGAGATCGTCGCAGTCGGTTTGCCGCTCGCGCCACTGCCCGTCAATTCGTCAGCCGCGGCAGCTGTCAAAGACAACGACGCGCCAAAAAATACGAGTGCGCTCGCGAGTGCGAGGAAGCGAGTGCGAAAATTGATTTTTTGAGTCATAAGTTTAGATTTTTATTGGAGCGGATTTTAATGATTTTTAAATTTAAGTCGAACTCGGCGATTTAAAACTCGACCGAGACACCGCTAAGTTCGAGATTGCTTTCATAATTACCTGCCCCTGTTAAATAATCGACCGCCGAGTGGAGATCAAGCGTGAAATTTTGCGTGCCCTGGCAGGCAGTCCCCACACAGGTGAAGACCGGTGTCGGAGTGACGAGATCGGTGAAGGCGGTCGCCGTCGCAGCACCGCCGCTCGTACCGGAATTATTATTGTCCCAACCGAAACCAGTCGTGCCATTCCAATTGGCAATCGTATCTGTCCCAAGTGTCAGCCAAGAATGCGGAGTCGCACCAATCGCGAAGCTCGCGGCATTCGTCGTGATCTCAATCACGGTCGAATCATCAGCACCCGCACTGACCGACGGATCAAGCGTGAGATCGAGATTCGCCGGAGTCAGCGTGAATCTGAAAACCTCGCGCTCAGTCACTGTAAATGTGCGATCCGCGAGTGCTGTGGTACAGCCGTCAAAATTCGCAATGACTGTGTAATCGCCCGCACGATCACCGAGCGTGAGCGAGACCGAAGCGTAACCATCCGCATCCGTCGTCACAGTTTTGACAATCTCAGTCCCGCCGAAAGTCGTGCCAAATGAACCATTCGTGAGAAGCTGTCCCGCTGCCGTCGGACTCTCCGGTACAGAGTAAAGCGTGAATGTCACCTCAGTCTCATCAGCCCCGGCGAAAGTCTCGCCAGATTCCAGACCATCACCGACGCGGACTTTCAATTCTGTCGGCAGCGCCTCGTCGATACCCCCGAGCTGATTATTGCCTTCGACGATGTGGAGCGTGTCGAGATTAATTTCAGAGACCACATACTCGTCCGCACCAATATCCCAAGTTCCAGTTCTGGTTTCTTTGTCCAAATCTTCGCCGAAGGCGAAAGTCGCATCAGCTGAAAGATTAGTACCATGATCTTTGGCGACGGTATCTGTGCTAGCGAGATGATAACCATCCGCCGCGAAAGTCACGCCAGAAGTAGCGTTGGTGGTTTGGTTGATTATTTCCGTACCAAGACCGCCAGAATCGTAAATATTATAACTCGTGTTATCCTGAACAATGCTATTTGTAATATTTGCCGTAGTGGTATATCCAGCGTGCTGTGATCTAACTGTGATACCGATACCATTATTTTTTGATGTGCAGTTATAAACATAAGTCGTATTGCTTCCAGTTGTACCACTTGAATATAAAACAATTCCACCAGATTGAGTATTAGCTCCGCCAGAACACCCAGTCACAAAACTATTGATTATTTTTGCTCCATTACTATAAGCTCCCAATCCAGTATAAATCCCTGTTCCATTAGAATGACAGTCATAGGCTGTACAGCCGATTATAGATTGATAACTAAATCCGTTTACAGTATATATTCCGAACGCATAAGAATTAGCAAAAGTTGTAACAGCTTTTACGGCAATATCTTGAGCACTTGCATAATTCTCGCTTAAAGAAATGATAAAAACTGCGGCAGTAGATGAAGAAACTTCAAACCTCACCCCACTCGTCGGCGTACCTCTCTGTCCGTCAGCTGCACGGACGACTCGGTAAAAGCTGCTAGTGGTCGTCGCACCTGCCATGGCAATGGAGTCATTGTACGGCGCGGCATCGTCATAGGCAGTCAGGACGAAACCAGTCTTGAGCGCTGTGCCAGATGGGATAGTCCCGGAGATATCAGAGACAGTCAAAGATACGCCTGGTGTCACACCTGTGATCGTGAGAATTTGACCGGCGACTGAGACAGTCGATTCATTGAGCACGGCGTTGTCGAAGAGCGTGGTGCTGGCGATGTAGAGCGTATTGCCCGAGCTGGCCTGATCTGTCGTCGTGACAGAAGATAAATTAACATCGGTCAAATCTTCCCAAGCCGCGAGCGATTGGAAAGTCCTGCCCGCTGCCAGTGTGCCGTAAGTGTGGACAGTGTAAGCCAGCGGCAGACGACGAGCTGAAGCCGACGAGCGGAAGACAGCCGAGACGGAGACATCTGCTGTCACACTCGCATCTGTCCTCGCGGCAGTCGTCACTCCATCCGACCAGCCGACGAAGTAGTAGCCAGTACTCGCGACAGCCGTCACAGCCGTGCCAGACGCACCATCGGCGACTGTTTGCGGTGAAGTACCGGTAATCGAGCCGCCTGCTCCGGCTGTATAGGTGAGCGTATGGGAAGAAACTTTGGTCGTATTCGCACTCGTGTAAGTCGTGGAGTTGCCAGTGACATCTTTGACCGTGTATTGGAATTGGTAGCAGTAGCCCGCTGGAGCAGTGACATTGTAGGTCGTCGCGTTGTAAGTCTCGGTCGCACCAGTATCTAGCCAGTCGCCTGCGAAGGCAGCGCAAGTGCCAGCCGTCAGGACAGCAGAACGGTATCGGAGTGTGTAGTCGGAATCAGTCGTACCCAATCCGCTACCTGCGTCCGTGCCAACTGAGACCGTGACTGGAATCGTAGTCGAAGTTTGGGCGCTGTCGGAATGTGTGACTGAACCGCCCGTCGGAGCAGTCTTGTCGTATTTGACTGTGAAGACGCGCTCTGTACCCCAGACACCCGAGCCAGTCTGTGGTCTGACATGGAGATAAGAAGTGCCTTCGGTGAGAGCGACGGCGTCGAGGTAGGCGTTCACAGTCGAAGTACCACGGGCGTATTCGGCAGCAATCTCAGCTGCGGTAAGCGCACGATTGAATATCTTGACTTCGTCGATGGAGCCGTTGAAGGCATAGGTTGAAGCGTCCGGGGAATACGACCCAATATCAAATAAGTATGTGGTATTAGGGCGAGCACCCTGAGCTACTGTCGCCTGCAGAACTCCGTCAATGTAGAAGTAAGTATTCGTGCCATTGTGAATAGCTAGGAGGTGGTACCACTGACCGACGACTGGAGTAGTCGTGCCCGAAGCGCAAACCCAAGCACTACCATTGTAAGTAGCGAAACCAAAACGATTGGCTGTGCAATTGGTGGCAGCAAAACTGTAAGATAACCAATACTCACCCGACTTTCCAGCAATAATATCATTTATGCCGGCAGAGTTTATTTTCACCCAAGTGGAGAGGGTGATTATCGAAGGAGAGAGCACATCGCTGTCGGGTACAGTCACATAATCATTCAATCCGTCGAAGCTACCGGCACTGCCAATCTTGCCGCTCGTCGTGAAGGTCGCACCTGAGGCTGTGCCAGTATTGGTACCGGCTGAGTCAGCCCAAGTATTGTCCATCTTCCACCAGGAGACGAGACCTGTGCTTAATGAGTCGAAACCATCAAGCGCATTGCTGACAGTTGAATTCAGTGCGTAGTAGAAATTATCATCACTCGCACTCGCTGGATCAGTCCAGCTGAATGACGCGAGATCGTCACTGCCGATGGCAGCCGCTCCGAACCAAGTGTCCGAAGTGAGCGAAGTGCGGTCTGAGCTCGAAGCACCAGCGTCGATGGCGACGATATCTGGATTCGGGGCGAAAGTAGCCGAAACTGAGATATCTACAACCACACTAGCATCTGTCCTCGCGGCAGTCGTCACTCCATCCGACCAGCCGACGAAGTAGTAGCCTGTGTCTGGGACAGCTGTGACAGCTGTGCCGGAGGCACCATCAGCGACTGTCTGTGGCGAAGTGCCGGTGACAGAGCCGCCTGCTCCGGCTGTATAGGTGAGAGTGTGAGAAGCAATCTTGGTCGTATTCGCACTCGTGTAAGTCGTGGAATTACCGAGGACATCTTTGACTGTGTATTGGAATTGGTAGCAGTAGCCGGTCGGAGCAGTCACGCTGTAAGTCGTCGCCGCAGCGGTCTCAGTAGCACCGGAGTCTAGCCAGTCGCCGCTGAATGCAGCGCAAGTGCCAGCGGTCAGGACGGCAGAACGGTATCGGAGTGTGTAGTCGGAATCAGTCGTGGACATGCCGCTCGTCGCGTCCGTGCCAGTGGAAACCGTGACTGCAATCGTGGTCGAAGTTTGGACACTGTCGGAATGCGTGACAGAGCCACCCGTCGGAGCAGTCTTGTCATATTTGACTGTGAAAATCCGCTCTGTACCCCAGACACCCGAGCCAGTCTGTGGGCGGACATGGAGATAAGAAGTGCCTTCGGTGAGAGAGATGGAATCGAGGTAGGCGTTCACAGTCGAAGTACCACGGGCGTATTCGGCAGCAATCTCAGTCGCAGTGAGCGCGCGGTTGAAGATTTTGACTTCGTCGATGGAGCCGTTGAAATTCTTATAAGCAGCATAATTAGCAATCTCTAATGGATTCGCACTTGCTGACAATGCCAAGGCTGACGACCAAGCATCCGTCTGAACACCATTTTTGTAGGCAGTGAAATTCGATCCTTCTCTTTTCACAGTAAAATAATTCCAAGTATTAAGAGTGACTGAACCCAACGATTTAGCGCTAGCGACATCCCAATTAGTCACACTATGCATATAAATCAATAGATTCGCACCACCGCTACTATATCCAAGTAAAAATGCTGGATAAGATATGACTCCCTCTCTAGCCATAGCTGATGCTCCCAAAATATTGTTTGTTCTGTTCTCCCACCATGAAATAGAGAAGTTATTTGCCCCAAAATCAAAATCAGCGGCATCTGGAATAGAAATATAATCTCCTGAACCGTCGAAACTACCAGCACTCGCGATCTTGCCACTCGTAGTGAAGGTCGCACCACCAGCGGCAGTGCCAGTATTCGTGCCTGCTGAGTCCGTCCAGTCACCATCCATTTGCCACCAAGAAATGAGACTGGAATCGCGCGAATCGTAGTAGAAATTATCATCACTTGCGGAATTCGGATCCGTCCAGCTGAATGACGCGAGATCGTCACTGCCGATGGCAGCCGCAGAGAACCAGGTATCGGAAGTGAGTGAAGTGCGGTCAGCGTCGGAAGCACCCGCGTCGATGGCGACGATGTCGGGGTTTGGGGCGAAAGTAGCCGAGACTGAGACATCTGCGACCACACTGGTATCTGTCCTCGCGGCAGTCGTGACTCCATCCGACCAGCCGACGAAGTAGTAGCCTGTGTCTGGGACAGCCGTGACTGCAGTGCCGGACGCACCATCGGCGACTGTTTGAGGTGAAGTACCTGTAATCGAGCCGCCTGCTCCGGCAGTATAGGTGAGAGTATGGGAAGCAACCTTGGTCGTATTGGCACTCGTGTAAGTCGTGGTATTCCCGAGGACATCTTTGACTGTGTATTGGAATTGGTAGCAGTAGCCGGTCGGAGCTGTCACGCTGTAAGTCGTCGCGTTGTAAGTCTCAGTCGCACCGGTATCTAGCCAGTCGCCGTAAGTTCCGCAGCCCGCTGAGGACAGAGCAGCGCTGCGGTAATTGAGTGTGTAGTCGGAATCAGTCGTACTCAATCCGCTGCCTGCATCTGTGCCGCGGCTGACCGTCACTGGAATCGTGGTCGAAGTTTGAGCGCCATTCAAATGTGTGACTGAGCCGCCAGCTGGAGCAGTCTTGTCGTATTTGACTGTGAAGATCCGCTCTGTACCCCAGACACCCGAGCCAGTCTGTGGTCTGACATGGAGATAAGAAGTGCCTTCGGAGAGGGTGACGGAGTCGAGGTAGGGAGTGGCGATCGATGTTGCCGGGATAGCAACATCGTCGAGATAGACAGTCGCCGCCGAGGAATTCATCACGCGGAAACTCATACGATCGACCGCATCGATGGATGCATCCGTGACACCGCTAATATCCCAGGTCGTCCTTTCCCAAGTATTGGCACTGGAGATAGTGATGATTTTTTCTGGGACGGTGCGCACTTGCACTCCGCTCATGGCTACCGCAACAAGATAAAATGCCCCGCTCGTACCCCAATTTTGGGCAGCAGAATAGTCTCCACTCCGAGCATAATAACCTGGCGTGCTGCTGCCATAAATAATATTATTCGCATAAGCAGTGATAAAATAAGTTTTGGCCTCATCGATATCATAGTCCATCCAGTCGGAATACTGAGTTCCCGCAGCTGCGATGGTCACGCTTTGTGAGCCGCTGAATTTAATCGGTTTCCATGTACCCGCCACACAGTTCTGTGTAGCTGCATCGCGCTCACAAATCGTCCAACCGCTGTAAGTACTGGAAGTGCTGGCGGATGCCTTCGCGCTGATGCGAAATTGGTTGCCCGAAGTCGAGATTTCACTCGCGTCAACTACATTGCGGAAAGAGTACTGCCAAGAATTTTGGCTTGTTGTCAGGCTCTTACTCCAAGTGCTGACTCCCGCCATCGCGTCTTCCCAGATGTGCCACTTGATGATGTTGCCCGTGACACTGGAGTAAGCACTCGTAGCGATATTGCCTAAAGCAGAAAGATTCTGTGGTGTGGTGAATGAACGGCTGATGGATTCATTGTTGCCATTCGTCACAGCTGAGACGAGTTTGGCTGAGCCGATACCTTCGTCTTTGGTTGTGGTTTCGTTGGAGAGCGCGAGATTGGTCGCATTCGTACTCGTCCAATTCGTCGTAGCTGAGTCGAGAGAGTCAAGTGGGAAGAAAAACTCGCCCAGATTGTCCGCAGTCGTATTAAGTTCGTAGTAGAAAGTATCATCACTCGCGCTCGCTGGATCCGTCCAGGAGAAGGACGCCGCGTCATCACCGCCGATGGCAGCCGCTCCGAACCAGGTATCCGAAGTGAGCGAAGTGCGGTCAGCGTCGGAAGCACCCGCGTCGATGGCGACGATGTCTGAAGTGCTTTCGACTTTGGTCGTATTCGCACTCGTGTAAGTCGTGGAATTGCCGATGGCATCTTTGACCGTGTACTGGAATTGGTAGCAGTAGCCCATCGGAGCGGTGACATTGTAAGTCGTCGCCGCAGCGGTCTCGTCGGCAGCTGTATCTGTCCAGTCGCCGTAAGTTCCGCAGCCCGCCGAGGACAAAGCAGCCGAGCGATAATTTAGCGTGTAGTCGGAATCAGTCGTGGACATTCCGCTCGTCGCGTCTGTACCGACAGAGACCGTCACTGGAATCGTAGTCGAAGTTTGGGCACTGTCGGAATGTGTGACTGAGCCACCGGTCGGACCGGTCTTGTCATATTTGACTGTGAAGACTCGCTCTGTGCCCCAGACACCCGAGCCGGTCTGTGGGCGGACATGGAGGTAGGAGGTGCCTTCGGAGAGAGAGATGGAGTCGAGGTAGGGAGTGGTGGTTGAAAGTGTGTATGCAGTGATAGTGAGCGAACCATTGGCAGCAGCAACCGCACCAGCACCCTGTGTCGTCGAAGCACTTGTGAGAGAAGAGCTGAGATAGCTAGATCCGCCGCCGCCGCCGCCAGAACCGGTTCCGCCGCCGCCGCCATATAATCCGCCGCCGCCGCCGCCGCCGCCGTAAGTTTGATAACCGATACCGACACCTCCCGCTCCAGAACTACCACCAACACTTCCACCAGTAGTTTGTGTTCCGCCAGTTCCTTTTGTGCCATAAGAAGATATATAGCCTCCGTCACTTCCGCTTGCACCACCACCAGCACCACCTACTGAAGAAAGCCCCCCATCACCACCTCCTCCTCCACCACCGGCAATAAGCATTGGAGTCCCTCCCGCAAAGGTATTATAACCAGAAAACCATGTCATGCCACCCCCTCCGCCTCCAGCGTATTGAGTGCTTGTCCCGCCAGTAGCACCACCTCCATATCCACCAACACCAGGTACATTGTAGGGACTTACAACATCTCTTCCGGCACCTCCAACGACAATGTAGTAGGTTGCACCAGGAGTTACAGAAATTGTACCCGTACTTAAACCACCAGCACCTCCGTCGCCAGAACCAGGCATATGACCACCACCTGCACCTCTTCCTGTTATCGTGATGCTCGTCACACCAGCCGGGACAGTGTAGCTTTGGACAGCACCCGTGTACGCGAAATTAGTCGTACTTGTTATTGTTGTCGCCGACATCACGCTATCGCTAAAAGTCGCATTCAGCGTGTAATAAAAATTATCATCACTCGCGGAAGCTGGATCCGTCCAGCTGAATGACGCGAGATCATCACTGCCGATGGCAGCGGCGCCGAACCAGGTGTCCGAAGTGAGCGATGTGCGGTCAGCGTCGGAAGCACCCGCGTCGATGGCGACGATATCGGGAGTTAATTCGAAGTTAGCAGTGACTGAGATATCAGCTGTGACATTCGTATCAGTGCGCGGATTTTGCGTCGAGCCATCCGACCAAGCGGCGAAACCATAACCAGTATCAGGGACGGCTGTGACGGCAGTGCCGGATGCGCCATAATTCACTGTCTGGGGGGAAGTGCCGGTGATCGAGCCACCTGCTCCGGCTGTGTAGGTGAGCGTGAGTGGGTAGACATAGCTGATGTGTAGAACCGGCGGCGTCGTCCCCTCGCGACTGTTGTAAGTGTCTGTGAAGGCAGATTTCCCATCAACCAAATAGCCCAAAATCAAGGTTGCCCCGTTATTGACATAGGTCGGCGTGAAAGCGGCGCCGTTATCGAGATAAATAGAATAATAAGTGTTCCGATCATTAAATTCTTTGATCAATCCATCGCTGGCACTCCCGAGCACATTCCAGGTCTCTGTCGTTCGCGCCGCAGTCGTGACTGTGGAAAGCACACTGCCATAGCTGCCACCCGTGAAGACACTGACGGCGCTAGCCTCGTTCCAAGTTTGATTGATAAATCTTCGGGCATTCACTGTAGAAGCGAGGTCTACCACCGCGAGATCGATTCGATTGTCGGTCAGTGTGAGACTGGCACTTTGGATTGTCGCATTACTCGGGATGGTGGAAATATCGAACTTGAGATAAGCGCGACCCGTACCTCTATCGGCCGTGCAAGTGCCATCCGAACACAGACTCACATCCGGAGCCTGATTGATATTCAGATCCGGATCCAGCACGAGTGGGAAAGCTCCAGCGTCACTCGCCATCCAGCCGTAGTCGAGTGTGATTTCGAGGTAATAATTACCTTGCTCATTTTTGAGCGCACTGCCGACTTGATAAGTTCGCTGAATCTGGTCGTAGATGAAAGGCTGAGAAGTGGAGAACAGATTTTGACCGTCCTGCTTGAAGAAAATTTGGTCATTGTGCATCTCCGGGATGACACCCTCCGGCACGCTGATCTTCGTCCGCAGGACGACCTTGCCCTTGAAGTGGTCCGGCTCGCTGACTTCTCCGAGGACAGCGAGATTGTTGAAGAATAATTCTTCCTTGACGCCATTTTTCGTCGAGTGGTATTTCAGATCGACGCCCGGGAAGATATTTCTGAATTTGCTTGATTTGTACGAATGCACGATGTCCCCCGCCTGCGCCTCGGCTAAAGTAATGGACCGATTGGGATCCTGGTAAGTAATGTCCTGCAGCGAAAAACTAAATTCTTTGCCGTCTTTGACATACCGAATGATGTTTTTGTTTTCCGCATCCGAGCCGACGAAAATATCGTAAGGTTTGACTTGATACTGTTTGCCGGCTTTCGCCTTGTCCTGAGCAAGCGTCTCCGGCTGAGCCAGATAATCATCGACTTTCTCCCACTCGCCATCGATCTCGATATTTTCCGGCGTCGAGTAAATCAAAACTTCCCTCGTTCCATCTCCGTTGTCATAAGTATCGGTATTCGCCGTTTGCTTGATGAGTTTGCGCGTTTCCTTGTCTGACTTGGGCGCATTATTCTTCGCAGCTTCTTCGGCGGCATTTTTAGCCTCTTTGATTTTTACCGCATCATTATCGTAAGCATAATCTGCTTCCGTCCAAGTCCGATTGAGATTGAAATCTCGGTCGATTTCCAGTGTCGCGCCAGATACGCGTTTGGCCTTCAGGACATCGAGCATGAAGCGTTCCATCCAAACACCTTTTTCTATTTTTACCTCCACTTGATCCAAGTCCAAACTACGAGCTAATTCTAGAAAATTCTCAGAAATTTTAATCATGATTTCTGACCATAATTTTTCAGAAATATCTATATTTATAAACAAAAATAAACTAGATGCTTTATCTTGATACGCTAATCCACCGGTTACGGCGACCATTTTGCCGTCTAGATCCAGCACGCGGATGTAGATATTTTCTGTACCGTATTTATCGACGAAAGCTTGGTAGCCTTTGAGGATTTCCCAAGTACTTGTTTGGTGCGGTAGATCACACCAAACACCTTTTTTTAAGCCTTTATTGTAGAGCTCGACCACCGCCGGCAAGTCGCTGACTTTGGCGTCGCGAATCTTGATTCGCTTCAGATCGTCGCGCGTGATCTTGGCCAATCCTTCTGTAGCCGAAGTATCTTTGTATTTCGCCAAGATGTAATTGGCATCCGCGTCGATATTGATCTGATCAATCGCCGGTCCTTCCGTCGGCACCGCATCGTAAGCTTCGGTCGGCGGAGTGAAATCCTTGGTCCAGCGCGCGATGCCTTTCGAGATGCGCAGCTCGTCGAGATAGCCGTTGAAGAAGTAGTTATTTTCTTCGCCGCCAATCGTGAGCGCGACTGCGTCATTGTAAATAGCCGCATCGGAAGTCATTGAGCCACTCGCGCTGCCATTGATGTAGAGCGCGAAGTCCGCACCATTGCGTACCAAGGCGAAATGATTCCACTCGTTGATTGGCAAGGCAGTCGTGCTGGTGAAATTAATCGCCCAGGCTGAAGCATTGTCATCGTCCGCGATGAATTGCAATTTGTTTTCAGCAGTGACGATCAGGTTGAAACCATTGAAACCATCGACTGTCCGGTGCGCGAGGATGGAAGCACCTTGCGTGGTAGCTGGCAGATTGATCCAGCCGTCGATGGTGAAATTAGCGTCGCCGAAATTCCAATCGTCCGCATCCGCTAAAACAAGTACATCGCCCGCACCATCGAAACGCAAGGCAGTGGCGCCGAATTTTTGCGCCTCGGTCGCAGCGTGTGTATCGCCATTCACGGTAATCGTGTGCGCCGAGAGCGAAGCATCTGCGAAAGTCGTCGCGCCATCCGTCTCGCCCGACTGAATGAGTAATTTTGTGTAGGAGTCATTCCCGCCGGGAGTTTTCTCCAGATCAATCGGATTGTCTGGAGTCGTCTCAGGATCGAGATTGGCGAGCGGATTGGCGTAGGCAATCGTGCTGCTCGCGCTCGGTGTGAATAGCGGCGCATGTCCATTCGCCAAGAAAGCGGAAATCCAAGTCCGCGCGCTGGCAGTGGAATTTTTGCCAGCCGCGACATTCGCGACGATGCGCAAAGTATGGAGCGCGTCGGTCAAGCCGGTCGCCAAAGATTTGATCTTATCGATCTCCGTGGTTTTGCTCGCATCGACGAGCAGGCTTTTTTCAGCGCGCGTGCCTTCGTCCAGGACGAATTGCGTGACACCACCGCTGTCGAGTGCTTGGTCGAGCACGGCGGAAATTTCGGTCCCGCGCAATTTCGCGAACGCCGTCTGTCCGAGCACTGTCGTAGTTTTGTCAGAATCAGTGCCGAGCTTCGCCCAACCCTGATCCGTAGCATTCGCCTCGTCGAGGAAGAAAATCGAACTCTCCGCATCGCTGGAATCGCGTTCGACCGCATCACCGGCGAAATTGTATTTGATGAAAAGGTCTGAATTCCGAGCCGGAGCTTGCGCGAGTGTCACCGCGCCAGCAATCTCGACAATCGTCCGATCGCCGAAGTCGCCCGCGACCGTGCCGTCGATGCCGCGTTTCAAATTCGAGAAAGTCCCGCCGGAGTATTCTCCGAAATAAACTTTCTCGCGCTTGAACTGCGCGGACGGATTGCCGAGCCAGAGAAATCCACTACTCGGAATTTGGTCGGCTGCGACGATCGAATCAACTCTGAATGAAGTGGCAGTGGCAGAAATTCCCTCAGGCGCCTTGATCCGGGCGAATGAACCGGCTTGCGCCGCTGCGACAGCAACGGCGACTCCATCGACATAAGCCTCGACGGAATTCGCAAGCGGATAACTTTCGTAAATCTGGAAAATAAAATCCGCGGCTGATTCTGCCCACTCCGTACCTTTGATTTCGGCTGTTCCGCCGACGAAACTTGGCGCACTCGCATCCGCAGCCCACACAATATAATTCGAGGCGGAAGATGGGAAAGCGCTTTCGAGGACCAAGTGATAAGCCGTGCCAGCCGTGAGACTCGGCGGTGTCGCGAAATTGAAATTCACCCACTCGTAATCCCGAGTGGAAAGCGCGTCCACTGCGAAGCTCACCGCCGCGCCATTCGCGACAGTCGTGCCACTCGGCAAACCAGCCGCATCCGTCTGGATCGAGAGCGCGATGTCGCCGCTCGGTGCGCCGACTTTCCGGAGCCAGAGACCGACTGCCGGAATCGCACCGTCCGCAGCGAGTCGGAATTCCTGCGCGAGCGCAGCATTAGTATTCGTAGCGAAATCTGTGTCCCGATTCGTCGGCGCGTAATTTTTCGCCGGCAAAACTTGGGACTTGAGTGCTCCCCGCTCGAGCGCGAAGGTCGTCTTCGCACCATCGGTGGAATTGATCGTCGTATCTGTGTCAATCTTCGTGCCCAAAATTTGCTCTGTTTTGGTAGCGCGCGAATTCGCCGCCAGCCAAACTTGCGAGTCCGGCGCGGCGAATGAGCCGAGCGCTGCTCCACCATCGGTGAAAGCATTGGCGTAAATCGCGAAGTCAAAAATCGAGCCAGCGAAAGCAGCCGTCGCATCCGGCGTCGCGTCATTGCCGAGAATAATTTGGGAATGCTGGCTCGACGAGAAATTCTGCGAAATTTTTTCTGCAATCTTTTGACCGTTCAAATAAAGACTCAGGCTGAAAGTCGTCGCAGTCGGCTGCCACCAACGCGCGAGGATGTGATTCGCCGCAGTCGCGGAATAATTCGCCGCGAAGTCAGCGTCCGTAATCGAGATTGCCGCACTCGCATTTTGAAATTCGAACTCGAGCGCACTGGCAGAATCCATGTAAATTCGCGCGCCATTGTCACCTGAGTCATCGCGCGTATCGAGGAAATAATCCCCGTCCGCGAGCGCACCCGTCGCCCAGAATTCGAGCGTACCTGCATTTTGGACTTCGGAGATATTGCCTTTGTCGGGGAAAGTTAGACCATTCGGGAATTGAGCGAAATCAGGCGAAATCACATGATCGACTAGACGAGAATTCATGGAGAGCGCATTGCTCGTAACTGAACTCGTCGAATTTGATTCGATGAATTTCGGAACGATGAGTGCGGCAGTCGCGCTGAGATTTTTGACACCGGAATTTTCAATCTGGATGGTGTGCTCTTTTGCGATCAAATTTGTCGCGACGAGGAAACGCTGATCACGCGCGGCAGTCGGCGCGAAGGTATCGACCTCGGTCGTGATTTCGCTCGGCGTGCCGCCGTCAATCGTGATTTGCGCGATGCCGCGATTCGGACCTGTGTCGAGTCCAGCGATGATTTCCGTCGCGGCGGAAGTCACTGCCAGCGGTGAATTATTGGCGGAAGTGTAAATCGCCGCGACCTCAGCCGCAGTCAGCGGTCGTGCGAAGAGTGCGAGCTCGTCAATTTTGCCGTCGAAGAAAGTCGTTTTTTTACCTATTTTCAAAGCACTCGCCGTGAATGGTGTCGCGGTGGTCACCACGATATGGTGCCAAGCATTTCTGGAAATTTCCGTACCTTCGGTGCCATCGATGAAGATGGTCGGCGAATCAAAACCCGTCGCAATCAGCTGGCGGCTCACGATGGAGAGCGCGTGCGTCCCGCCATCGAAGTCGATGATATCGCGCGAAACGGTGTCCGCGAAAATCCAAAAACTCACCGCGTTCACCGGTTGCGCAATCGCGCCGGCATTGAGAGAGTCATCACTGCCATCGAAAATCGCCGCCTTGGCGAAACGACCGTCGATGAAGGTCGTGCCACCGCTCGCAGTCGCATCCGACGCAGAGAAAGCTGAGTCTGTGAAATCGCCGTCCATTTTCCAGAAGCCGGCGAGATCTTGTGAATTCACGATACCGCTCAGCTGACCGAGCGGATCACCGGTGAATTCCAAGTTTGTGACAGAGCCAACTTTGGCAGCGTCCAATTTCGCTGAACCAGCGAGCGAGCCGATGCGGTCATTCGCGGAATTCACGAGCGGCGCGTTGAATAACAATGAAGACTCACTCGTTGCGTTAGCCTCGATTTTTTGCGTATGCGCCTGACCGACCGACGGAATGGTGGAACTGAAGAGACCGAAAATTTCCGAGTCGAGCAAAACATAATTCCAAATCTGCGACTCAGCGAGAGTACCCGCGAAATAAGTGTCAGCCGCAGTCAGAGTCGCCGCTGAGCGCGTGCCACATTTACCGAAAGTAATTTGTGTGTCGGCAGCGGTGAGTGGCTGCGCCGTCCACTTCGAGCTCTGAAGCGTCTTCGTGCCATTCACGAAAAGCTTCACACCCGCTTCCGCGTCGAAACTCGCGGTGAGGTGCAGACTTTCGTGAGCGACGAAAGTTTGCTCGGCAGATGCCACTTTTACAGTCGTGAAGTCATCGCCGTCCCACATTTCGAATTTGAATTTGTCATCCGCTCCGTCGAAGTAAAGCCGCGCGAGACCATTGTCGAAAATGAAGTGTTTGGCAGTGTCAGTGTCCGCAGCGAAATCCGGCGCAAGCCAGATCGAGAGCGAACCCCGTTTGACAGTCCCATCCGGATTCGTCGGGAAATTATCGAGCGATGCGAAAGTCGCGACCTCGGCGTTCTTCGCATTGAAATTGAGTCCGCGCGCCGCGCGACCATTGATGAGAATTCCATCCGGTGAAAGCTGGAAATTCTCGGTCGTGACGGCAGTAGCGACAGCCGGCGTGAATGAAAGCTCGTGGCTGTCAGCCGAGAAATCTGTGACGAAGACGACTGCACCCGCATTCGGACCGGAGGTAAATGTGAGTGCCGCGCCCTGCCAAAAATCGTCGGCTTGCGTGAGTGCGGCAGCGGTCAGAGTCGTCGTGCTGCCCGAGTCAGCAGTCGAGGCAATTCCCGTGCCAGCAATTTCAGATCCACTCGCGTGCGCTTCGAAATAAGCGAGCGCGAAACGGAAATTCGCGGCAGCACTGGAATCAAAGCGTGGATTCGTCTTGGCAGTCAGCTCGAGCTCGACATCGTGAGTCGAGTTGCGTAAGCCCGTCGCGAGTAAAACTTTTTGTGAGTCGGCGGCAGCCGCCGCGAAAGTGTCAATTTCGTTGGAAATTTCATGGTCAGTGTTTTTGTCAATCGTGACGCGCAGCACTCCCCCGGCTGGTGAGAAATTCAGACCGGCAAAAATTTCGGTCGCAGCCGCAGTCGTAAATTTGATTTTTGAAGCAATCGAATTCGAACGCAGCGAATCAGCTGCCTCCGTCCAGTCTCCAGAGTTGGCGATTGCGTCGCCGAGAAACTCAGCCCCATTTGCGTCAATCGCAATGATTTGTGAACTCACGGCACCAGTCCGTTCGCCTGAGGTATCCTCCACCCCGCGGTTAATTGAACCCGCGACATTGGTCTGTGAATACTCGCCGTTCGGATTTCCCTGCGCGAAATTGGGAGCGAAAGTGCGCGCGCCGCGATTCACCAAAGTGACATAAGTCGACGGATCGACATCGATTGGGAAAGTTAATTCCAAGCCGTTTGCGAGCGTAAGCGTCTTGGGTAAAGCGTTTAAGTCAACATTCGCAGCAGCGGCAACTACATCTGACTGCAAAAGATCCGCGCTCAAATTAGTGGCGTCTGTTTGCAGCTCGGCTTCCGACTCGGCGGCAGGAACTTCCGACTGGACTGGCGCAGGCTCGACTGTGACAGGCTCGTCTGATTTCGGATCTTCGATGACTTGAATGTCGTTGGCAGGAATTTCGTTGTCAATTGTCGCAGCAGGCTCGGTCGTCGCGTCAGTTTTTTCCGTCGGCGAAACTTCAGCCTCCGGTGAAATTTCCGGATTCGCACTTTCGGTTGTGCCAACTTCGACTTCAGCTGTCGGAGTCTCCTCGGGTGTCGACTCAATGTTCTCGGTAGTCGCGTCCATCGCAGGTTCAACACTTGTACCAGCTTCGACTTCAGCTGTCGGAACTTCCTCTATGACGGTGTCTGAAATCGGTGCCGAGATAACTTCATCGACAATTTCATTCGAAATTACTTCTTCAAACGATTCACGAACTTCCGTGTTCTCACTTTGCGGTTTGGCGGTATCAATCACGAGTCGCAATTTGTAACGGCGGACGATCGAACCATCCGAACGCTCGTCTTCCTCAGAAATTTGATTCGACTGAGCGAAAAGCTGCTGCTCGGTCAAAACTGTAATTTCCGCGTCAGTAGCAATTTTGATGCGTTCCTCAGGCGTAGTTTTTGGCGCAAAAAATTTATTAATTTCACTCTCCTCAATCACCATAATTTCAGACTCCAGCGCTCGTTCTTCGACAACTTGAATTTCGTCCGCAGACGGAGTGACTGCGTCGCCTGTTTCCTCATTCGCAGAATCGGTTTGAGTGTTGGTCGCCTCGACCAAAGAGTCTGCAGTCGCCGCGTCCGAACTTTCTGTTGTTGATTCGCCTTGGGCGAAATCTGTCGGTGCAGTAATTTCCGATGTCGCCTCGACAACGGGTGCCTCAACTGGAGTAATTTCAGCTGTGGAATCCTCAGTCGCCGGAGCAGCTGCATCGACTGTCGTGCTATCTGGCGCAACTTGTGCAGAATTATCAATCGTCGGAGCAACTGCATCGACTGTCGTATTATCTGGCGTGACCTCATTTGAATTGAGAATTTGATCAATCGAGATAGTCTCATCAAACTGACTAATCTCAGCCAAGGCGCTCGGCAGGAAGAATTTTTTGAGTGATTCGATCAGTGAAGTCTCTGTAGCCGGAGCGAGATTTTCGTCCGTTTGAATTGCCGGAGCCTCTTCCGCCGGAACCTCAGTCTCGGAATTTTCTTCAGCCGGAACTGCCAAATCTGGAATTTTTTCTTCAACTACTTCTTTATTTGTTGAATTCTCTTCGACCGCTTCCGGTTCAGCCGTTTCTGTCGGTGCAGGTTCGGCTTTTTCGTCTGTCGCGGTTCCATCCTGGACGACCGGAGTTGCTTCGTCTGAGTTCGGCGGATCGATCACGGTGATCTCGTCCGCATCTTGAATCGCGCTCTCTTCGATCACTTGGATTGCCTCAGTCAGCGCGCTCTCTTCGATAACCTGAATTTCAGCTTGATTTGCAGAGTTTTTTGCTTCCACCGATTTTTGGTCGAGATATTTTTGATGGAGCGCGCCAATTTCTTCTGCCGAAAATGCATGATCAAAAATTGCAAATTCATCGACCGCACCGGCGAAATTTCCGCCGAATAAAATTGGTGCCTCAGTCGGTGCCAGCGTGCCAGCTGCTTTGAGTGCGAGCGAATCTGTCTCGACACCATCGATGAAAAATCGAATCACGGTGCCATCGAAAGTCGCGACGAGGTGATACCATTTCCCGAGCTCAAACGCCGAAACGCCCGAATCAACGACGAAATTTTTGTCACCGATACGAAGAGTCACTCCGAAACCGTTTTTCTCAGTCTGCCGAAAAGTGTTGTTGCCAAAACCGGCAATCACTCCGTCTTGGTAAGCGCTAGGCTGCACCCAGGTAGAAAGTGTAATCGTCTGCGGAGTCTTGAAATCACGCGCAATTTCGGCCGAACATTGCCCATCATTCAGCGAAAGCGCATTCCCTGACACGCCGCCCGAAAGCCATGTGCCACCAAAAATTGTTCCGGTTGCAGAGGATTTTTCCGCGAAAAATTTTGTGCCAATGGCATCATTGAATTTAATTTCGGCAAGCGGCACAGCAGCTTGCGCAGCGGTTTCAATAGTTTTCACCGCTGGTTTTTGAGTATCCCAACCAAGTTCATAATGAATCGCACCGTCAGCTGATTGACCATTCGCATCAGTGAGATTCGGAGCCGGTGTGTAAAATTTTTCATTGCCTACTTCGTCAACGAAAACATAACCGCCGTCAGCAGTCGTTTGCAGCTTGAGTCCGACTGTCTCGACGATATATTCGAAACTCGTCGGCGCGAGCGCATTTTTGAGAATCAAATCTTCCTTCGTCCCGGTCTCGCCCGTCGTCACGAGTAAGTCCGTCGCATTCCATAAATCAGGGTACAAAAGCTTGTTCGATTCGAAATTGCCTTTGACTGGATTCGCATTCCAATTGAAGTAGCGCACCTCTTCACGCGTCTGCGGCGTCGCATCAGCGGCGACTTGCTTGTCACTCGTCCCGGACGAAACGACATCACCCGCTGCCGCTGAATTTTCAGCAATAATAAGTGGCTCAGCTGAATCAACTGAAAATTCACCTTTATACGGAGTCGTGCTGGTTTTGAGAAAATCGCCTGAAGATTTTTGCAGAGTCGGATCGATCTCAGTTTCTGTACCAGTCTGCGTATCAGCCAGCGTCGAAATCGCTCCCGCCGCTTTCAAATCAGCGACGACTTTTTCCGCATCTTTGCGCTGACCGACGACCTCATCCAGGGCTGCACCGTTTTCTAATTTGCCAAGCACGATTCGCTCTGTCCATTTTGTGGATTCCGCGCCTGCCGCTTGAATTTTTTCCTTGCGTTGGTCGGCAAAATTCTCACTCAGCTCTGGGTTCACCTCGGTCAATTTTTCGATCTCGCTCGTGAGGACTTCACTCTGTAAAAAATCTGAGACAACGGGCACAAGCTCCTCAGCCAAGACAGCAATCGACGGATCCGCAAGTACAATCAAGCCAACCAAAAAAGCGGCGGCTACGCGACGCAGCGCGGTGAATGGATTTGCTTCAACGGATTTTTGGCTTTCAAAAGGCAAGATGCGCTGTGTGTTTATTTTTTGTAAAATAAATCTGTTCTTAAAAAGTTTATCCCTTTATTCTAGCAAAAATAAGCACTTTCCTCAATTTGAATGACTTGCTGTAAGCTTAAAATCATTTTTTAATAAATTGGCTGAAATTCTAAAAAAGATCGTCGAACAAAAACGCGCCGAGCTCACCCGGGCTCAATCCGCCTGTCCGCTTGAGACGCTGCGTGAGGTGGTCGAACCGGCTGTGCGCGATTTTCGCGCTGCGCTCACCGGCGGTCGGGAGGAAAAATTACCGCGTCTGATTGCCGAGATCAAACGCCAAAGTCCTTCAAAAAAAGCCATCCGCACAGATTTGGTCGTCGGAGAAATCGTGAAAATTTACAGTGAACACGCCGCCGCAATTTCGATTTTGACTGATTATGAATTCTTCGGCGGCAGCCTCGAAGATCTCGAAGAAGCGAATTTCGCGACGACAATTCCACTTTTGCGTAAAGATTTCGTCATCGACGAATACCAGATTTACGAAGCGCGGCAATTTGGCGCGGACGCAGTGCTTTTGATTGCGCGCATTTTGGAGGAAGAAAAGTTGGCTGAGTTACTACTGACAGCGCAAAAACTGGGAATGGCAGCGCTCGTCGAAATCCACGACGAAGCCGACCTCGTGAAAGTGCTCAACACACCGGCGGAAATCATCGGCGTGAACTCGCGTAATCTCGACACGCTCGCGATTGAGCTCGCGAATTTTGAGCAATTATTACCGCAAATTCCCCGCGAAAAAATCATCGTCGCCGAGAGCGGCCTCGCGACGCGCGCGGAACTGGAGAATTTGAGTGGGCGCGTCGACGCAGTGCTCATCGGCACGGCGCTTTTGCAAGCAGAAAAAATCGAGCGTAAATTGCTTGAGCTTACAGAGCCGCATGAAGACGAAAATTAAAATCTGCGGAATTACCAATTTTGAGGACGCTGCCGCCGCGGTGAAACTCGGCGCGAGTTTTTTGGGTTTGAATTTTTTCGCGGGATCGCCACGCGGACTCACGCCCGACGCCGCCGCGAATCTCGCCGGCGAAATCAAAGAGGAATTTCCGCGCATTCCGCTGGTCGGAGTTTTTGTCGACGAGTCAGCCGAGAAAATTCGTTTGCTCGCAGAGCTCTGCGAGCTCGACATTTTGCAGTTGCACGGACACGAGTCGCCGGAATTTTGCGCGCAATTCTCTGAGCCAGTTTGGCGCGCCTTCCGCGTGGAAAATGAAAATTCACTCGACGACCTGCAACAATTTTTGGGACTCGCTGGCATCGTGCTAGACGCTTTTAAAAAAGGTCAATTCGGCGGAACCGGTCAAACTTTCGACTGGCAATTGATTCACAAAGTGCGCGACGAGCTGCCATTTTTCATTCTCGCGGGCGGCATGACTCCGGGCAATGTCGCGCGCGCGATTGAACAATTGCGACCTGATGTCGTCGATGTCTGCAGCGGTGTCGAGGTGGAAAATAATCCGCGCAAAAAAGATCTAGCGAAAATGCGGGAATTGTTTGAAGTGGTCAAAAAGTTGAGCTAAAATTGTGCTCGAACTTAACGCACTCTCATGAATCCTTTTTCTAAGAAATCAACCTTTCTGCTCGGCTCTTTGATCGGCTCGGTCGTCGGACTTTTGTTCGCGCGCGAAGCTGGCAAGAATTTGCGGGAGAAGCTGCAAGCTGCCAAAACTCCGCAAAAGAAATTCGAAGCGCTTTTTCAGGAATATCTGAAAGCCGGGAAATCGGCAGTCGCAGAAGCGAAAAAAAGTGAGAGTCTGCGTGAGCTCGTGAAAGGCGGCAAAGAAATTCTCGCCGAGCTACAGAAAAAAGCCGAAAAAGAAGGCGGCAGCGCAGTGAAATTCGCGCAGAAAAAAGCGCAGGAAGTTTTGCAGGAAATGGAAAAGCAAGTCAGCGATGTAAAAAAAGTCGTGAAAAAAGAAGTCGCCAAGCAGAAAACTGCGGCGAAGAAGCTCGTCGTCGCGAAGGCGAAGAGCCAGATCAAAAAGGTCGCACGCAAAGTCGCTACCAAAAAAAAGACCATCGCAAAAAAGAAAGCTCTGCGCCGCGTGATTAAAAAGAAATGATTTCCCAATGAAATCGCGTGCACTCATTTTTTTCGTTTCAGTTTTTGTTTTAGCCACGAGCGCGTTCGCGATTGGCGCGATTATCTCAGGCAAGGTTGTTTCGAGTACGGACGATTCCCCACTCGTACGCGCGGAAGTTTGGTGGAAAGGCGCATTCTATACACATACCGATCTCGACGGGAATTTCGAAATTCTGGGAAGTGCTGCCGGCGATATAATTCGCATTCACAAAGCGGACTTCATCGACATGAGCGTCATCGCCAATTCCGCGAATGAAGCGTTTGAATTTCGACTCGCGCCGATTTGGAAACTCACAAATGCCCACCAAGTTTACGCAGATGTCGCGGACTACGCCTGGTACGAGCCAGCCGTGCGCAAACTTTATGAAACGCAAACTCTCACCGCGACCAGCGTGCAAAAATTTTTGCCGAGCGAAAATGTGACGCGCGGCGAGCTCGCCGTACTCAGTGTGAAAGTCGCCGGATTTTTGCCGAGCAAGGTCACCGAAACACATTTCTGTGATGTTTATCCGGATGACGATTATGCGCGCGCCGTCGAATTCATGTTCGCGCACAATTGGATTTCTGGTTACCCATCAACGAGCTGCAAAAAAGGACTGGTTTTCCGCCCGAATTTACCGATCAATCGCGCCGAGGCAGTGAAAATGACTTTGATTGCTTTTCAAGATCTCGTCGATCAGAAAGTCGCGACGAGCGTTTGCTTCCCGGCTGGATTTACCGATGTCCCGCGCGATGCCTGGTTCGCGACATTCGTGGACGAGGCGAATTGCCTCGGCTTCGTGAATGGCTACACTGATGGCTCGTTCCGTCCGGCGAGTCCCGTCAATCGCGCTGAAATTACAGTCATCCTCGCGAACGCGCTCGAGAGTTTGTTTTAATTGAAGATTTAAGATTGAAGATTTAAGATTGAAAAAATTAAATCTTATTTCTTATTCCTCAAAATCTTACTTCTTACAAACTTAATCCTTAATCCTTAGTTCTTAGTTCTTAATCCTTACTCCTTAAATGCAACTTTCCAAAAGAATCGCGACTCTCTCCGGCTACCCTTTCGCTGAGCTGGATAAAATTATTACAAAGCTTAAAAGTGAAGGCATCGAGCCGATCACTTTCGGCGTCGGCGACCCCGCCGATCCCACGCCGGAATTCATCCGTGAAGCGACGAAAAAAGCGGTCGACGATTTCGCGGCAGCCGGTTATCCGAGCTACATCGGATCAAGCGAATTTCGCGACGGCATCGCGCAATGGTTCACGAAAAGATTCGGAGTCGAGCTAAATATCGCAACTGAAATCGCCAGCTCTATCGGCGGAAAAGAAGCGATTTTTAATTTTCCACTTGCCTTCGTGGATGCGGGCGACATCGTGCTGATCCCGACGCCGGGTTATCCGCCCTACGCGCGCGGCACGGAATTCGCCGGCGGAAAACCCTATTTTTTACCACTTTTAGCTGAAAACGATTTTTTAATCGACTTCGCGAAAATTCCGAAAGCCATCGCGCAAAAGGCGAAAATTCTTTGGCTGAATTATCCGAATTCGCCGACAGGCAGAAATGCGACTGATGAATTTTACCGCGAGGCGGTTGAGTTTTGCCGCGAGAATGAAATTATTTTAGCAAGCGATCTCGCCTACTCGGAAATTTATTTCGACGCCAAACCGAAATCAATTCTGGAATTCGCGCGTGAAGGCGTGATTGAATTTCACTCACTCTCGAAGCGCAGTCGCATGACCGGCTACCGCGTCGGCTTCGTCGTCGGCGATCCGGAAATTGTGAGCGCATTTAAAAAAGTGAAAACGAATATCGACTCCGGCACGCCAAATTTTTTGCAAGCCGCCGCCATCGCCGCACTCACGGACGAGCAACATGTCGAGCAATCAATCGCCGAATACCGCGAAAAACGCGATATTTTGAGCGCAGCGCTCGCCTCCGTCGGACTCGAAAAAGCGCAGACCGAAGCGACTTTTTACATTTGGCAAAAAGTACCAAGCGGAATGACGAGCGAGGAATTCGCGAAGAAATTACTGGATCCAAAAATCGCGGTCGTCGCGACACCCGGCAGCTGGATCTCAGACAAAACCGAAAATGGTGAAAATCCCGGCGAAGGCTTCGTCCGCTTCGCGCTCGTCCCGACCGTCGCACAAGTCCGCGAAGCCGCCGAGCGAATTCGTAATAATTTGAAAATTTGATGAATCTTCAGAAGCTCAGCTCGGAAACAATCGTCGCAAAACTCGAGAAAAACAAATCGCGCCAGTTTACTGAAGCCGCCCACGCCGAAATGATGCGTCGTTTCGTCTCAGCCAGCGAGCAAAATTCCAAAAGAATTTTTTGGTTGACCGTGACAATCGTCGGTCTGACCACAATCAATCTCCTCCTCACAATTTTAAATTTTCTGAAAATTTGAATCGCTTCTTCGTCCCAGCCGGCTCAATCGTCGATACAGATTTCGTCCTGCGCAATCCGGAAACTGTTTTTCAAATCGCGAAGGTTTTGCGCGCGAAAATCGGCGAAAAAATAATCCTGCTCGACAATTCCGGCTACGAATTTCCGGCGGAAATCGAGGCAATTTCCAGGAAGGAAATCAATTTAAAAATTTTGGAGCAGCGCGAAAATCTCGCCGAACCGGATTTGCGCATCAACCTTTTTCAGGCTTTGCCGAATTCGATTGCGAAATTCGAGGAGATTTTGAAACACGCGACCGAAGTCGGCATCGCGAATTTTTTCCCGATAATTTCCGAGCGCAGTGAATTGCGCAAATTGCGGAACCCCGAACGGCTCGTGAAAATTTTGACTGAGGCGACTGAGCAATCCGAACGCGGACGCATTCCGGAGCTCGCCGAGCCGGTGAAATTTGGGAAAATTTGGGACGAGCCGCCCGCCGGGCTGAATCTCGTCGCCGACAGTTTCACGCGCGAGCCGCTTTTGAAAGATTTTTTCCCGGAAATTCAGGAAGTTGCGACGACCAATATCTTTGTCGGACCGGAAGGCGGCTTTAGTGAAAAGGAAATTTTGATTGCGCGAAAATTCGACGCGCAGACTTTTTCGCTCGGACCGCGCATCTTGCGGACCGAAACCGCGGGAGTCGCCATCGCGAGCGCGATTTTTTTCGGGTAAAAATAAGAAATCCCAAACCGCAAATCCCAATTTTAAAATAATATCGAAACTCCAATTTCGAATTTGGAGTTTGAAATTTATTTGGGATTTGGATTTTGGAGTTTGGAAATTTTCACAATCCACAAATCTCGCCGTTTTTTAAGTTAAAATTTACCTATGCAAAAATTACCCATTATCGGAATCATCGGCGGCCGCGGAATTTTGGGAAAAATTTTCCGGGCGAATTTCGCAGCAGCCGGATTCGAAGTTTTGGTCGCGGGACGCAAGCCGGATGGTCGCGAAATTTTGACGACGGACGAATTGATTCGACGATCGGACATCGTCATCGTCTCAGTTTTTTTGAGTGAAACGGAAAAAGTGTTGCGTGCAATCGTGCCGAAGATGCGCGCGAACCAATTGCTCGCTGACTTCACGAGTGTGAAAGAAATGCCTGTAAAAATAATGCGCGCAGCGAAATCGGAAGTCGTCGGATTGCATCCGATGTTCGGAGAAGTCGCAAGTTTGCGTGGCAAAAATATTTTCGCGGTTGTCGCTCGCGGCGGAAAATTGTGGAAAATCCTCCGGCAAAATCTCGCGGACTTCGGTCTCAAGATTCATGAAGTCTCCGCCGAAAAACACGACGAACTCGCCGCGCTGCACCAATCCGCAGCGCACCTGCTCGCGCTCACCTTCGCCCAGATTTTACGGAAAAACAAAATCGCGCCAGAGAAAATTTTTGAGATTGCCTCGCCTTCGACCCAGCTCTTCTTGCTCACAACCGGACGAATTCTCGGGCAAAATCTCGAAATGTACGCCGACATTTCGCTCGCCAATCCGAAAGCAGCGAAAACGATTCGCGAGCTGGCAGAAATCCTGAATGAACTCGCCACAGCGGTCGAGATGAAAAATCGCGCCAAACTACTTGCTAATTTCGAAGCCGCCGCGAAATTCTTCGGCAAATGGAGCGAATTCGCGAACACCGAGAGTAGTCGGATTTTCGAAAGTTTAGCCCCCCAAACACAAGTGAAAAAAACACAACTAAAAACTTTTCCGAAAAATTCAATTGGAATTTTGGGAAAAAACACCCAAACCGAGCTCGCCGCAAAAGATTTTTTATTTCTTCATCATGTCTTAAAGGGTGCACATCTTTTAAGCTTTTCAACAATTTCAGAAATCTTTGCGAAGGTATCAACCACGAATCATATGAAATTTGGATTCGTACCTCTCGAAAATTCAACCGTCGGACTTGTTCGAGAAACAATGTTGAATCTTTTTGAGAGCAACGGAAAAATCCGAATTTTGGCAGAATTTGAAAAAAAGATTGAGCATGCCCTTCTAGCTCCCAAAAAATTAAAGCTTACAACCATCGAAAAAGTCTTTGCTCATCCGCAAGCTGCCGCGCAATCAGCGAAATTTTTAGCACAAAAACTACCACATGCAGAAATAATCGCAGTCGAAAACGCCGGCCGGGCACTCGGACTTGCCCAAACTTCTCCAAACTCAGCAGCCATTACTGCAGCAGAATTTGCAAAAAATGGGTTCAAAATCCTCGCGAAAAATATCGAGGATTCGAAAGAAAACAAAACTCGCTTCGTCGCAATTGGTAAAAACAATATCCTTTCTTCAAAAAATTCGAAAAAATCGGCGATTGCCTTCTTCTTCCGTGAAAATCGCGCCGGTCAGCTGGCTGCCGCTTTGAATATTTTTGCCGCACAGAAAATAAATCTCGCCCGACTCGAAAGCATTCCGACTGCGAAAAAACGCGGTGAATTCTTTTTCTTCATCGAAGTCGAACGCACAAAAAATTTGCCCGCCGCACTAACGCAATTACAGAAAATCGCGAATGTCGTCGAACTCGGCAGCTACTGACAAGAATCTCAAACTAATAGAATTTTCGAATTTTCAATGTTCCGCGGAATAATTTTTAATTCTTAATTTTGTAATTTTTAAATAAATTTCAATTTCTAATTTTTAAAAATTTGGATTTAGGACTTATTTATAAAATTAAAAATTGTAAAAATTAAAAAATTGGCAGACTCCCGCAAGTTCACGACGCTAAATCTCCCCAACCCTGCCTACCGGCAGGCATGCCCTCTTTACGAAAGAGGGGCTTTTCAATCTCCATCCATGTTCCAAGTTCGATGCTTTATGTTCCATGCTGCGTGTGTTTGGCGGCAGAAAATTTTTACGCTAGAATCTCGGCAATTCGGGCTTCTGCGGCATTCGAAATTCGGTGCGGCGGTCGGAAGATTTAATCCCCAGTCAATGAAACACGACGAAAAAAAAGCGGCTTTCGCCACGCACGGTCGCCACGCGAAAGACACCGGCTCGCCGGAAGTGCAGGTCGCGATCATCACGCACCGCATCACGCAGCTCACCGACCATCTCAAAATTCACAAGAAAGACGAACATTCCCGCCGCGGACTTTTGATGCTCGTCGGCAAACGCCGCAAGCTTTTGAATTATCTGAAAATGCGCCAGCGCAAAATTTACGACGAGATCGTCGCGAAGCTCGGCTTGCGCAAATAAATTCGTGATTTTTGCTGTAAAATGAGCAAAATCATTGTTTTAAAACTTTTTCAATTTGGCTGAGGAAAACGACCAGAACGCAGAAAATTTGGAGGAAGATGCCGCCGCGAATTCAGAAAACGCGAGCGGACTCACTGCGCCCAATGACGGCGCACCGACGCGCGAAGTCGTCGAGGAAATGCAAAAAAGCTACCTCGATTACGCGATGTCGGTCATCGTCTCGCGCGCGCTTCCCGATGTCCGCGATGGACTGAAACCCGTGCACCGCCGCATTCTTTTCGTGATGCACGAGATGGGACTCCGCGCGAATGCGAAATTCAAGAAAAGCGCGAATGTCGTCGGTGAAGTGCTTGGTAAATACCACCCGCACGGCGATTCGTCAGTCTACGGAGCGATGGTGCGCATGGCGCAAGATTTCGCGATGCGCTATCAGCTCGTGAATGGTCAAGGTAACTTCGGCTCGATCGACGGTGACTCGGCTGCGGCTTATCGATACACCGAAGCGAAAATGCGCAAAATTACGGAGGAATTGCTCGCCGACATCGACAGGGAAACTGTCGACTGGCGCGACAATTACGATGCCAGCCGCAAAGAACCGAGTGTTCTCCCGACGCGTCTGCCAGTCTTACTTTTGAATGGTACAGTCGGAATCGCCGTCGGCATGGCGACGAATATTCCGCCGCATAATTTGAGCGAACTGATCGACGGGACAGTGCACATCATCGACAATCCGGAATGCGAGATCAGCGAATTGATGGAATTTATCAAAGGTCCGGACTTCCCGACCGGCGGCGTGATTTACAATAAAAAAGCCGTCCTCGAAGCTTATTCGACCGGGCGTGGCTCGATTCCCTGCCGCGGCGTCGCGAAGATCGAGGAAGGTCGCGCGGGCAAGCCGATGATTGTGATTACGGAAATTCCGTATCAGGTGAACAAAGCGAATCTCGTCATCAAAATCGCCGACCTCGTGAAAGACAAGAAGCTCGTCGGCATCACGGACATCCGCGACGAATCGACGCGCGAAGGTATCCGCGTCGTGATTGAGCTGAAAAAAGATTCCTATCCGAACAAGATCCTCAATCAGCTTTACAAGCTCACCGAGCTGCAAGGCAATTTCAATGTGAACATGATCGCGTTGACCGATCGTGGTTTGCAGCCGCACTTGCTGAATCTGAAGCAAGTGCTGGAGCATTTCATCGAGCACCGCATCGAGGTCGTCACGCGACGGACCGAATACGATCTGCGTGTCGCAAGAGATCGTGCCCACATCCTCGAAGGTCTGAAGCTCGCGCTCGACCACATCGACGCTGTCATCACGACCATTCGCAAGTCGAAAACCCGAGAAGATGCGCACGCGGCTTTGATGAAGCAATTCAAGCTCTCGGACGCGCAAGCGAAAGCGATTCTGGAAATGCGCCTGCAAGCGCTCGCCGGTCTGGAACGCCAGAAAATCGAAGATGAATTGAAGGAGAAATATAAATTAATCAAATATCTCGAGAGCCTGCTCGCCGACAAGAAGAAATTGATGGGCGTGATCAAGACTGAGCTCGCCGAAATCAAGGAGAAGTACGCGGACGAACGCCGCACGAAAGTGCTCGTACGCGATATCGGTGAATTCAGCGCGAAAGACACCATTCCAAATGAGGAAATGGTCATCATGCTCACGACGGAAAATTATCTGAAGCGCGTCGCGCCCAATTCATTCCGTGCGCAAAAACGCGGTGGCATGGGTGTCATCGGTCTCACGACGAAAGAAGAAGACGAGGTGAAAATCATTCGCCACGCGAAGAATCACGACGATGTGATGTTCTTCACGAATACCGGACGCGTGTTCCGCTTGCCGGTCTACGAAATTCCGCAGGCGACGCGCCAAGCGAAAGGCACTGCCATCGCGAATTTGATTCAAACGCAAAACGGCGAATACATCACCGCGATGCGCGTGCTCCGCGAAGGCACGGAAGAAGCCAAGCAGTTTTTGTTCTTCTGCACGAAAGACGGAACTGTGAAAAAAACACCAATGCCGGACTTCGCGAATGTGCGTAAATCCGGACTGATTGCGATCAAATTGAATCCGAACGACGAGCTCAGCTGGGTCAAAGGCACGAATGGCGCGAGTGAAATCGTGATCGTCTCGCACGAAGGCAAATGCTGCCGCTTCACAGAAAAAGATGTACGCGCGATGGGACGCGCGGCGGCTGGTGTCCGCGGCATCAAGCTCGGCACGAATGATCGTGTCGTCGAAATGGATGTCGTCGTCGATCCGACGAAAGAAAAGCTTTTGACCGTCACTGAAAAAGGTCTCGGCAAAGCTTCACTGATTTCCGAATACCGCATGACGCATCGTGGCGCGGGCGGCGTGAAGACTGTCAATGTCACGGCGAAGACCGGCAAAGTCGTCGGCGCGAAAGTTTTGCAACCAAATCTCGATGCCGATTTGATTTTGATTTCGAAACGCGGACAGACGATTCGCATGGATGTGAATTCGATTCCGATGCGCGGGCGGGCGACCCAGGGTGTGATTCTGATGCGTGTGAAAAATGATTCCGTCGCGAGCGTTTCCCTGCTGGAGAAAAATCCCGAAGCGATTCAGGAAGCGATTGAGGAAATCTCCGGTGCCGTGGACAAAGTTTTGAATGGTCCGGCGAAAAAAGCTGAAGCACCGAAAATTTCCGTCGATGAGGCCGTCGTGAAGATGGAGCAAACTGCCGAAAAAGCTGATTTGTCCAAACTGCTGAAAGCCGCACAAAAAGATGGTGCCGCGCAAAAAGCTGAGAAAAAGCCTACCTCTGCAAAAACGGAGAGCCAGAATAAAAAGGATAAGGCTGGAAGAGCCGCAATTAAGAAAGCGGTGAAAAAGCGAAAATAGGAAAACCTATTTGACGACTTTCAAACCTCTAAGTTCTAATTGAGCTTGCTTAGCCGACTTCGCTAACTTTTTCCAGTCTTCCGGTTTTCTGGGCACAGACCTGCCGCCCAACGCGCACAATTCAGCAACAGCTTGGGGATCAAAAAATCCAAAAGCTGATTCCCACTTCTCTGGACTCATTCCTGTATTAGGGTTTTCAAGCTCAACTGCTTTAGCCGCAGCCAACGCCGCTTCATCTTCAGGAGTTACAAAAGGCTCAATTAAACGCCTAAGTCTCGAAATAAACTGGAGATAAAACAGCCCAATCCGACCTGATTCTTGTTCACGCATGTTTCGATACTAAATGATAAAATCGTATCTGTCAAGCACGATTAACCAAGACAGAAGCAATAGCTGAGTATGGCTTTTGCAATGTTAAAATCACTCTGTCTGCAGTCCTAATTTGCACTTAAATTCTTTTCATCTCGCGATCATCCTCGACGGCAATCGCCGCTGGGCGCAAAAACGCGGTCTGCCTCGCCTGCTCGGTCATCGCCGCGGCGTGGAGAATTTGCGGAAACTCCTGCCAGTTTTCATCGCGAGTGGCATCACCCACCTCACGGCTTACGCGCTCTCGACCGAGAATTTGCGGGAACGCAATACCACTGAACTCAAAAACCTTTTTCAGCTGATTGAAAAATTTGCCAAGGACGACAAGATTTTTTTTGAACATGAAATCCGGCTCGAAGTTTTTGGCGAGCTGAAAAATTTTCCCAGCTCGACGAAGAAGGCTCTGCAAAATCTAATTGCCAAAACGCATAAACACGAAAAATTGGTACTCAATCTCGCGCTCGGTTACGGCAGCCGCGCCGAAATCATCCGCGCCGCCAATGCTTTAATTAAAGCCGGAAAACGCGCGACGGAGAAAAATTTTTCCCAAGAATTATTTTCCAGTGATCAGCCCGAACCGGATTTACTAATCCGCACGGGCGGAACGAAAAGATTGTCGAATTTTTTACTTTGGCAGCTCGCTTACGCCGAACTTTTTTTCTCGGAAAAAATGTGGCCGGAATTCGATGCTGCCGAATTGGAAAAAGCGCTAGAGTTTTTCCGCGCGCAACAGCGTAATTTTGGCAAATGAAACAATTTGAAAAACTGCTCACGCTGGCAAAAAAATTGCGCTCCCCGACCGGCTGTCCCTGGGACCGCAAACAGACGATTCGCTCGCTCGCCGAAAGCCTCGAAGAAGAGGCGGACGAGGTTTTGGTAGCGATTAAAAAGGGCGATGCTCTGAACCTAGAAGAAGAACTCGGCGATTTACTTTTCAATATCGTCATGATTACGACGATTGCGAGTGAGGAAAAGAAATTTAGAATGTCCGGAGTCTTGCGGAAAATCGAGCAGAAAATCATCGCGCGGCACAGCTGGGTTTTCGGCAAAGACGCGAAAAAGGTCAAAACTGCCGAAGACGCTTTGCGACTCTGGCGTGAGAATAAGGAAAAAATTAAGGCCGCAAAAATTTCGCAAGCCGAAAAAGCGCGTAAAAAAACGGTCGGAAAACGATAAGTCGTGGCTCGGGATATTCAACCGTTTCTCCACCGAACTTTTTTTTGAAATCTGAAACGCCCGCCAGATGATGCTTGACGGAATTTTGCGGCGCGACACCGAGGAAATCGTAAAAGCGACAGCCGCGTTTTTTGGCTATTTTCATAGCTTCAAATTGGATCAAGTACGGTGCCATCAAATTGCGAAATTCGTGATCGCTCGCACCGAAATAGTAAGTCGCCGTGTCACCGGCGAAAGTGACGAGAATCGCCGCGAGCGGTTTGGAAGCTTGGCGCGCCGTGAGTAGTGCGCAATTTTCCCCAAGCTGCTCGAGCAATTTGGCGTAAAAACTTTTGGGATGACCGGAGAATCCATCGCGCGTCGTAGTCTTCTGCAGCAACGCGAAAAAGGTGTCGACGGATTTTTCAGCGGAAATCTGAACACCGTGCTTCTCAGCCAAGCGAATGTTGTAGCGACCTTTGGGTTTCATTTGCGCCAAAATTTCCGGCTCGGACTGCGCGAGATCGACACGAATCGTCGCGAGCGGATAATTTTCCTCACGCGCCTTGCGCAATTTCGGCGACGCGAAACCGGAATTTTGTTGGAAATCGAAGCGCGCAAAAATCGCTTTTTGTTCTCGCGCGAACTTCGTAATTTCCGCAATCAGTAAATCTAAAATTTTTGTTCCATGCTCCATACTCCATGCTTCATGAAAAAGTGGAGCGCGTGGAATTTCTAGGCGCGTCAGCCCCAGCGGCAATTTCCTGACGAAAACTTGCGCGAACGCAACGACTTTTTTCTGCTCGAAAACGACGAAGCGCAAACTGGCGACGCCCAAACTTTTTTGGAAACGCGCCCACAGCGGAGTCTGCTGAACCGGCAAAAAATTTTGGGCAGCGAGAAATTCCTGAATTTGAGGACTTTCCAAATTCGCGATGCGAATAACTTCCATTCTTAGATTTTAGCAGCAGCCCGCTTCCCCGAAAATTGCGCTCGCGTTTTTGCCGTTTTGCTTCGAGAAATACATCGCTTTGTCGGCAAAATGCACGAGCTGTTCCGGCGAGATAATTTTCGGATTCGGCACGAGCGCACCGCCCAGACTCGCGGTGATTTGAATTTTTTGTTCACCGAGATCAAATCGCTTGGCGGCAATTTTGCGCCGAATTTTCTCCATCATTTTTCTCAGACCGCCGACTGTATTCGGTTTTTCGAAAAAGATAATCGTGAATTCCTCGCCGCCGTAGCGCGAAATAATATCGACATCGCGCAAATTTTCCCGGAGCAAGTCAGCGATGCCGCGCAAAACAATATCACCACCGCGATGTCCGAAAGTGTCATTCACGCTTTTAAAATTATCGAGATCAATCATCACACACGCCAAAGCATGCTGATAACGCTCGAAACGCTCCCACTCTTTTTCCAGCTGGTGCTCGAAATAACGATGGTTGTAGGCTTTGGTTAGTCCGTCGACCATAGCGAGCTCGCGCATCTTGTGCGTTCGCGCTTCCAGCTCGCGCGTGTAAATCGCGTGATTCACGATAATCTTACGCACTGCCCAGCCCGAAAGCAGCAAACTGCCGACCAATAAAACAGCCACGAAATAAATGAAGCTCGACATTTCCGCAGCGCAAACCAGGCGCATGTCCCGCAAGTGCCAAAGCAAAAGTATGATGACGGCGAGACCAATTAATCCGCTTATCCAAAAACCAATCCGGTAGCGTAAATCTTTGGAGATTGTCACGCGATAATTTTAAACTATTTTTTCCAGGAGTTTTGCAATTTTTCGCGCAAGGAATTGGCGAAGCGGTGCGCCTCGTCACGAATTCGTTGGAGCAAAAAAAGCGCGAGTGAATCACGCGGCAAAATTATTTTTTCAAATTTACCGTCGCGCAAGCGAAAAATTTCTTCGTACTTTTTCGCCAGTCCGACGACCGCGACACTCGGTGGAAATTGAACTTTTTTGAGCACCGCGGAAAGCTGACCCTTGCCACCGTCCAGTACGACGAGCTGCGGCGACTGCGCGAAGGAAGGATCCTGCACCGCAGTCCGCCGTTCCCACACCATGAAAATCTGCTCGGAAAATGGCGACTCTGGATTACGCGAACAAAATTCACGCAAGCTTTTTTCGAGAAAAATAGGCACTTTGCGAATTTCCTGAAAACCGATTTCAGCATAATAGTCGGCGAGCTGAGCCGGACAATTGAGATAAACTTTTTTGGCTTTCGTCTTGCGGAGTAGCTCCCGCACGACGCGCTGACCGAGCCGCTGACCGCGATACTTCGCATCGACCCACACGCCGTAAAGCCCGAAAATCTGCTCGGCTTTCCACTCGTGAATTTGGGCGTGCGCGACGACTTTGCCGGCGCATTCGGCGACGAGAAAATCGGATTGCTTGGAGAGCGGCGCACCCGTCGTGAAATCGCAGAGTTTCGACTTGGCGAGAATTTCCGTGTCCGCTTTTTTGGCGCGACGGATTTTGCAGCCCGGCAAACTCTGTGGAATCAGGTAATTCATCCGCCGACCGAGCACCTCAGCCAGCGAAGCAAAATCGTCCACCTCGCCTTTTTGGAGTGTGCGAATTTTGAAATGACGGTAATCGGAATTTTTTGGTTCGCCGCGTTCCAGCACGACCATCGCGCCGACCGTCGCATCGCCGGCGAAGTGGGAAATGTCGTAAGCCTCGATGCGCTTGAGTTCATTTGCAATCCCCAAGTGACGCGCCAATTCCGCCGCCGCACCAATCGTCCGCTCAGTCGCGTTCTCGAATTTCGCCTTATTTTGCACGGCGAAAGCGGCAGCGTTTTTTTCCGCCAGCGCGAGCAAATTCGACTTCGCGCCTTTTTGTGGAAACAAAATTTGGACGCGCCCACCGCGCTTTTCCGCCAGCCATTTTTCCAGTGCCGCGGAATTTTCAATCTGAGTCGGCAGTAAAATCTCGGGCGGAACCTCGGTCGAGATGGCGAAAAATTGGGTCAGGAAACTTTCGAGAATCTCGGGTAGCTCGCTCTCGCCGACCGCGAAGACGAAGTTTTTGGCGTCGATAAGTTTGCCCGCACGAATCTGGAGCAGCGCGAAATACGCTTTTTTGAAGTCGATTTTGACACCGACGACATCGCGCGAGACTAAATCAGCCGCGCTCGCGAGTTGGCGCGCGGAGGAATTTTCGATTGCCGTGATTTGATCACGCAGCTGACCCGCCAGCTCGAATTTTTTACCAGCCGCGGCTTGCGCCATTGCGGCACGCAGATTGGCGAGAATTTTGGAGGAATCCCCGGCGAGAAAATCGACGGCGGCAGCGACCTGCTCGGCGTATTTTTCGCGGGAAATTTTGGCAGCACAGGGCGCGGCACAGAAATTGATGTGTGCAAAAAGACAGGGATATTTCAGCGTTTTTTTGCAAACTTCCACGCCGGAATCCGTCGCGCGCAAACCAAGATTGCAGGTGCGTACTTTGAAAAGTTTTTGGACGAGCGCAATCGTCTCGCGCAGCGCCCGCGAATCGGTCTTCGGACCGAAATATTTCGCGCCGTCTTTTTCGATTTTGCGCACCGCGAGAATCTGCGGAAAATCCTCACGCGTAATTTTGAAATAGAGAAAATGCTTGTCGTCACGCAGCAGCGCATTGAACTTCGGCTGAAATTCTTTGACTAAATTCGCTTCGAGCGTGAGTGCTTCGCTCTCGGAATTGGTCTCGATCCATTTCAGATCAGCCGCGACCGCGAGCAAACGCTCGATTTTCGGCGTCTTGGAATTTTTTTGAAAATAGCTTTTAACCCGATTTTTTAAGCTTTTGGCTTTGCCAATGTAAATGATTTTGCCGGTCGCGTCGAAAAATTGATAAACGCCAGGTACACCCGGTAATTTGCGAAGCACATTTTTAATTTTGTCCACGCCTGAATTTTAGCGAAAAGGCTAAAATGATTCGCGTGAAAAATGCACTCGCCGAAACCGTGTGGCAAACAGTTTGCTGGTTTGATGTTTTCGGACAAGCCGCCTCGGTCGAGGAAATTCACCGCTTTTTATTTTGGCAAAAAGCGAGCCTCTCAGCAGTCAAACAGGAATTGAAAAAAGATCCGCGCTTCGGTCACAGCCTGGGCTTTTACTTTTTGCAAGGTCGAGATGCGAGCGTTTTGGCGCGGTGCAGCCGCCAGTTTCAGGCAGAGAAATTGTGGCGCCGCGTCGCCAAACATCTTTTTTTATTGCGTGCGACACCCTTCGTCCGCCTCGCCGCCGTCGGCAACACGCTCGCGATGGGCTGGCCGGAAAAAAATTCCGACATCGACCTCCTCATCGTCGCAGCGAAAAATCGACTTTTCACGACGCGCTTTTTTTTAACTTTTTTGACCCAGATTTTTGGCATGCGGCGCCACGGGCGTAAAGTCGCCGGGCGTTTTTGTCTTTCGTTTTTCCTCGCGGAGGATTCGCTCAATCTGGAAAAATTGGCAATCGGCGCGCAGGACCCATATCTCGCTTTCTGGGCGGCGACACTCGTCCCCCTCCGCGGCGAGGGCGCAGAGTTTTTCGCGGCGAATGTGTGGATCAAAAAATATTTTCCGAATTTGAAACTGCCGACCACCGCACGAAAATTTCGGCGCAAAACTTGGAGCGAGCGCATTTTGGGCGGACGATTTGGTGACCTGCTTGAAAAACTTTTGCGCGACTGGCAGCTCCGACGCGCGCGGCGCAAGCGAAAGAATCTAGGCAAAAATGCGGTCGTGATTGCGGACACCATTTTAAAATTTCACGAAACAGATCAGCGCGAACGCTTCTTGCACGAGTGGCAGGAACGAATCAAGGCAGGCTCAAAAACGAAGCGATGAAATCACGCGCGACGGGGAAATTTTGTGAATCGAGCTCGAATGCCAGCGCGGAATTTTTCACCTGGAGCAAATTGGTCGCGCGATTTTGTTCGAGAAAATAAAACGAATCCGCGCCAAAAACCGCCGGCTGCAAATCGAGCTCTGCAAGTGCGGTACGAATATCGTCGAAGGTAAATTGCGCCGAAAGACGCGCTTCGAAAACCATCAAAAACGGTTGACCCGCAAGATCAATCACGAGACGCGCTGAATCCGCAGGCGCCACGATGCGGTCGAGAAATTTGGGAGTCGTGCCGAATTCGCCAAATTCGAGACTAAAAGCTTTGAGTCGCTGCGCGAAAGTTTCGGAAAGCACGAAAAATGAATCCGCATTTACCCCGAGCTGCACGACATTGCTGAGCAGCGGAACGGTCTCATTTGGTGCGACGGAATTTTTTTGACAACCGGAGAACAGGACGAGAGCACCAAGCGTGATTAAACCGAATCCGAAGCGTACAAAATTTTTCACGCCAAAATTTTAACTCGGTTTGTCCGCACGCGCGTTCACGGTTAAAATTCGCCAACAAAATGGGTGTTTAGCTCAGTTGGTTAGAGCATCTCGTTTACACCGAGAGGGTCGGGGGTTCGAATCCCTCAACACCCACCAAAAAAATGTTCTTTCCCGCCGTGATGGGGAGGGTTATTTTATTTACGCGAATCTCGAAACTAATCCGAGGTTTGAGCTGAGAAAAATTTCGAATTTCGAATTTTAAAACAATTTCAAATTTTCAATTTCGGCTGTTTCAGAATTTTAAATTCGACCTTCAGTCTTGTTTTAAAATTTAAGCTTTAAAATTAAAAATTCCCTCCATGTTTCATGTTTCATGTTTCATGTTCCTGAGTTTCGAGCTTCGAATCCCTGCCTACCGGCAGGCAGGCCTCCACACCCACCAAAATTTAAATCTCAAACGCAATCCCCTCGGCTGGCACGACCGCCTCGATTTTCAATTCATCCCGCGCCCGCGCCGCTAGAAAATCGACGGAAGCCTGCTCGCCGTGGACGCAGATAACTTTTTTCGCGTTGGAGTTTTTGATGTTGTCGAAGAGTTCGCTCCCGCCCGCGTGCGCCGAAAAAGCGTTCAAGATTTTGACCTCACAACGCCGCGCCACCGGCTGACCGAAAATCCGTACTTCGGGAACTTTTTCGACAAGCCGTCGACCGAGCGTATTTTCTGCCTGGAAACCGACAATCAAAACTGAATTCTTCGGATCGGAAATATTATTTTTCAAATGATGGCGAATGCGTCCCGCCTCACACATGCCACTCGCGGAAATGATGATCGCCGGATAGTTGATGAAATTCAGCTCTTTCGAACGCTCGGCTTCGCGCACATATTCGAGTCCTTGCATCGTGAAAGGACCTTTGCCTTTTTCGATGAAATCAGAATATGTCTCGGCATCGTAGCAGTCGCGGTGTTTTTTGAAAATTTCCGTCGCATCCACCGCGAGCGGCGAGTCAACGAAAATCGGTAAATCGAATTTTAATTTTCCGCTCGTGCGTAATTCGTGCAGGACATAAACGATTTCCTGTGTGCGCTCGACGGAGAAAGCCGGAATGATGATTTTGCCGCCGCGTTTCGCCGTCCGCTCGACCACCGCGAGCAGCTCCTCTGAGACTGCCGCGAATTCATCGTGCTCACGATTGCCGTAAGTCGATTCAGTAATAATAACATCGAGATTTTGGAGTTGCGCCGGATCACGGAGAATCGGCAAATGCTTGCGCCCAAGGTCGCCGGTGAAACCGAGGCGTTTTTTGACTCCGCCTTCGGTGAATTCGATTTCGAGCTGCGCCGAGCCGAGAATATGACCGGCTTCGATAAAACGGATCTGCACACCGGGAACCGGCTCGAAAACTTCGTCGTATTTTTTGGTCTGAAAACGCTCCATCGCCGCGAGCGCGTCAGCACGCGTGTAGAGCGGCTCTGGCTTCGGCCAAACTTTGTCCGCGAGAAATTTGGCATCCTGCTCGTGAATGAAAGCCGAATCCTGCAACATGATTTCACACAAATCACGCGTCGCCGGAGTCGCGTAAATCGGCTTCAGAAAACCTTTTTTGACCAAAGTCGGCAGCGAACCCGAATGGTCGATGTGCGCGTGCGAAAGAATGACCGCATCGGCGGAAAGAACTGCTTCGGGAAAATCACGGTTTTTGATGGCGCTTTCTTTGCGGCTGCCTTGGAACAATCCACAGTCGAGCAAAAGTTTTTTGCCATTTTCAAATTCGAGCAAATGCTTGCTGCCCGTCACTCCGCCCGCGCCGCCGAAAGAGGTAAATTTCATTTTAAATTTGGTAAATTAATTTTAAGCCCGCGTGACGCAGTAATTTGAGCTGCCGCCAAAAATAATTTTTTTCATTTTTAAAAATTTTCGGCGAACCAATGTGGACGAAAGATTCGCGGCCGACTTCGAAAAACTCAGCGAGTAAAATTCCGAGAAATGGAATCGTAATGCCAACTAAATCCGCCGCGAGATCGGCGAATTCAGGTATGCCTGTGCCGAAAGCCCCGTCGAGTAATTCTTTGCAAACACCGATCAGAATCGTGTCGCGCAGCGCGAGCGCGAGGGCGACCGCCTCAGACGCGTGCCGCCGAAAAGTGAGTCGCGTCGCGAAAATCAGCGTGAAAAGCAGGAGTGAAATTTTGACATGCGAAGCTTTGTCCGCAGCCAGCCCGAGATCAAGCTGCGAAATCCCAGCAGTGACCAGGAGCAAAATACACGCGAAGAGTAGGTATTTCCGCATTTTTAATGTGATTGGAACTCATCGTAGACGGCTAAAATTTCGAGCGCATTTTTGCGCGCATTGACGCAGAGAATCCGCATCCGCGAGATTAATTCGTCCGGCTGCCACGCGGAATATTCTGCCCGCCAATTTTTGTATTTCACCGAGGCCGCGAAATCCGTCCGTTCCTCGCGTAACTCAAAAGCTTCCAATTCGAGCATGCGGGGCATCTGAACGGGCGCGACTTCGTGAGAAGTGGTTTGGGCAGTGGTCAATTTTGTTTTGGTTTTATTTTTGATTTTTGAGCTTGGGATCTGCGACCGCAGAAAATTATTGACGCTTCGTGACAATCGCGTCGATGAGTCCGAATCTGCCGTATTTTTTGGCATCTTCCGGCGAGAGGAAATTGTCACGATCCGTGTCTTTTTCAATTTGCGCGAGCGAAGCACCCGAGTGCTTGGCGAGAATTTCGTTCAATCTTTTTTTGGTTTTGAGAATGTGATTAGCGTGAATCGCGATATCGCTCGCTTGACCTTCCATGCCACCAAGTGGCTGATGGATCATGATTTCCGCATTCGGCAAAGCGAAGCGTTTACCTTTCGCGCCACCCGCCAAAAGCACTGCCCCCATCGACGCCGCCATGCCGACGCAAACCGTCGAAACATCCGGCTGAATGTACTGCATCGTGTCGTAAATCGCGAGTCCGGCAGTGACATGCCCGCCCGGAGAGTGAATGTAAAGCGTAATGTCTTTCTTCGGATTTTCGTTTTCAAGGAAAAGCAGTTGCGCGATGACATTGTTCGCGACGCCGTCGTCAATCGCGGATCCGAGGAAAACGATGCGGTCTTTCAAAAGCCGCGAGTAGATGTCGTAAGCGCGTTCCCCCATCGGCGACTTTTCGATCACTGTCGGGATGAGGTAGTTCGCAGACGGAGTGGATTTTTTGGAGTGCATTTTTTGGCTTTTTTATCGGGTAAGTTTAGCAAATTTGCGTGTAAATTTCAAGCCCTCTAACTCCGCAATTTTGCGCCAATTGCCGCCAGGTTCGCAACAATTTTTTCGAGAATTTCGGCGACTTCCTGCTCGGCGAGCGTCTTCTCAGTATCGCGAATTTCGAATGAGAAAGCGAGCGACTTCGCGTCAGCGGGAATTTTGTCGCCCTCGTAAATGTCGAAAAGTTGCAAATCCTGAATCTTCGCATCGGCCGCCAAGATCGCATTCTCGACTTCACGAACTGTCTTTTTGCGGTCAACGACAATCGCGAGATCGCGCGGCACACCGGGAAATTTAGGCAATTCCGCAGCCACGACCGGCGGTCGAGCAATCTGCGCCAAAGCATCGAAATCAAGCTCGAGCCAAGACGCGTGCGGCAGCTCAAAATTTTTGGCAATGGCAGGATGTAGCTCCGCGACAACTCCAATCTTCTTGCCGGCAATTTTAATTTCATTGAGCCGACCGGGATGCGCTGCCGCGGGAATCTCCACGGCTTCGCCGAATTCGGTGTTAAATTTCAGACTCGCGAATAATTTTTCCGTGATGCCGCGAATCTTGAGGAAAGGATTTTCCTCACCGACGAGCAAAGCGACTGCGCGATTTTTCTCAGTAAAATCCGGTGCGAAAATCGCAGCGACTTCGAACAGGCGGAAGTTTTTGAAATTGTGAGCATTGCGTGACGCGACTTCAAGCACGCTGCCAAGTAAAGAATCACGGAGAAAACGGTGATCCTCGCTCGGCGGATTTTGCAGCCGCGCCGCATTTTCAGTTGCTTGCTGCGAATGCTGGAGCAGCTTCTCAGAGACCAGAGAAAGCGTCGCAATCTCGTGAAAACCGAAACCGACGAGCGCGTTTTCAATTTCAATTTTGAGCTCGCGGAAATTGGAACGCAGGGGCGGCGTCATGCGGACGAGAGGAAATTCGCTCGGCAAATCACGGAAACCGAGGTGGCGAATCACCTCCTCGATCAAATCAATCTCAATCTCAATATCGCGGCCAGCGCGAAATGACGGCACTTCGACTTTCCAAGCCGCGTCCCCCGCCTTTTGAATTTTGAAACCGAGTCCAGTCAGAATCTTTTCGGCTTGCTCGGCGGAAACTTTTTGACCGAGTTTTTGAGCTAAATTCGCGAGTGAAAAGTCGAGTACTCTCTTCTCCGGCGTGAAATTTTTGACATCAGCTTGAGCGAGAATCATAAGCTCGGGACAAGTCTCGCGCAGAATCTCGACGAAACGCGCGGCTGCCTCCGGCGGCAAATTCGGGTCGAGCCGTTTCTCGAAACGCAGACTCGACTCGCTGCGCAGACCGAAAGCGAGCGAGGTTTTGCGAATCGAAATCGCGTCAAACGACGCCGCCTCGAGCATGATTTCAGTCGAGCTTTCGTCAATCTCGGAATTCGCGCCACCCATCACGCCCGCGAGCGCGAGCGGTTTTTCCGCATCGGCAATTACTAAATTTTCGGGACCAAGCTCTCTCGTCAAACCATCGAGCGTCGTTAATTTTTCGCCCGCCTTCGCCTGGCGGACGATCAACCAACCACCTGCGATTTTTTTGGCATCGAAAGCGTGCAGCGGCTGACCGAGCTCGAGCAGGACGAAATTCGTCGCATCGACGACATTATTAATCGCCCGAATACCGCAACTTTCCAGTCTTGCGCGAATCTTCTGCGGTGACGGCTGAATCTTGATGCCGGAAATTTTGAGCGCGAAATAACGCGAGCAAATCTTCGGCTCGGCGACTTCGCAGTCAAGCTTGGCGGAAACTGCGGGCAGCGCGAGCTGGCGATTTCTTAACCCCCGAGTTAACTCAGGGGTTAACGAGTTGAGCAAAACAGCAATCTCTCGCGCGAAACCAAATTGCCCGAAGAGGTCAGGTCGGTGCGTGATCGCATGATTGTCGATTTCGAAAATCGTGTCTCCGCCAAAAAATTCAGCGAATTGCTGACCGACTGGCGCTGAAGCATCGAGCACGAAAATCCCTTCGGATTTTTCTTTCAGTCCGAGCTCTGCTTCCGAGCAGATCATGCCGCAGCTCTCGACGCCCTTCATTTTGCGTTTCTCGATTTTGAAATTGCCCGGCAAAACTGCGCCAACCAGCGCGACCGGCACTTTCGCGCCTTCGAAAATATTTTGCGCCCCACAAATAATCTGCAGTTTCTCAGCGCCGACATCGACCGTCGTCAGCCGAATCTTGTCCGCACCCGCGACTGGTTCGATTTTGATAATTTGCCCGACGACGATGTGCGGAATCGCACAGCCCGTCGTGCGAATGTGTTCGACTTCGGCGACGCGCTCGGTCAGAATTTCCGCCAAATTTTCCGCGGAAATCTGCGAGAGGTCGACGAAATCCGAAAGCCAGTCGAGCGAAAGAATCACCCCGGGATTTTAGCAAACTTTAATAAAAAGCTTCTACTATAACGGTTTTTCGCGGTAAAATAAGAGCATGGATAATCAACTGACTAATCAGATTGTGATTTACAAAACTCCTGGCGGAGAGGTGTCTTTGAGCGTGAAGCTGGAAAATGAGACTGTTTGGCTCACGCAAGCTAGTATCGCGGAACTTTTCAAAATTGAACGCAGTGTTATCACAAAGCATCTCCTTAATATTTTTAAAGAAGATGAACTGAGCCAAGATTCAGTGTGTGCATTTTTTGCACATACTGCCGCTGATGGAAAAACTTACCAAACTAAGTTTTACAGTCTCGATGCAATCATCTCGGTCGGCTATCGGGTCAACTCCAAACGCGCCACGCAGTTTCGCCAGTGGGCAACCAAAACTCTGCGCGACCACATCATCAAAGGATTCACGGTAAATTCCAGCCGCTTGGCGCAAGTCCCGCTTGCGCGCGTCAAAGAATTCGAACAGGCCATCGCTCTGCTGGAATCCGCCCGGCAAAAATCTCTGAGCAGTGATGAAGCCAAAGGCTTGCTGGATGTCATCACAAGTTATGCGAAAACCTGGCTACTGCTGGAGCAGTACGACAAGCAAACATTGTCGACCACCGGCGGTAAAAAAATCAGTAAACAGCTCCAGCTAAATCATGCCCGTGCAGCAATCGCTGAATTAAAGAAAAAACTCCTTGCCGAAAAACAGGCTGGCGAAATTTTCGGACAAGAGCGCGGCAGCTCTTTTCAGGGTGTTTTGGGAAATATCGAGCAATCATTCGACGGAAAAGATCTCTATCCGACACTGGAAGAGAAAGCCGCCCATCTGCTCTACTTTCTCGTGAAAGATCACCCCTTTTCGGATGGCAACAAACGCATCGGCGCATTCCTTTTCATTGTCTATCTCGCGCACAATAATTTCCTCATTAATAAAAAAGGTGAGCGTAAACTTAATGACAACGCCCTCGCTGCCCTCACTTTGCTAATCGCTGAAAGCCAGCCGCGCCAAAAAGACACGATGGTTGCCCTGACGGTGAACTTATTACGCAATAAAATTTAATCCATCAAAATAATCACCGGGGGATTTTGGCGAAAAGTTGAAAGCTTGGCGATGAAACTAATACTCCACACCTTTCACAATCGCGTGAAAAATTTCGATTCTTGTCTCGGCAGACAAGGCTTCGAAGTCTTTTCCCATAGCTTTTCTAACTGCTTCCCATCTTTTCAAAACGCTCTGAGCAGCGCCATAAGGAACTAAAAATTTAACTTCAGGAAAATCTGGATGCTCGTTAATCTCAAAATTAGGAATCTTTTTTAAAGAACCTGACTCCAAAATTTGAAACGACATTTCCTCGCCGGTTCTGGGTTTATGGGGAAATGCACCGCCACCTGCGACATCTTTGCTCCCGTCGTAAAAATTTCGGCGCTCTTTCAATTCTCTCGAAAATTCTTTTGATTCATTAGGCATTTTCAAATAATTTAAGTTTTCGATTTTAACCAAAAACTGAAATTCTGCAAATTTTAAGTTAAAATGGAATCCGTTTCTCAAATCGAAAATATAAAATTTTCAATCTTAAATGCTTCTCTCCCTTTCTCCACTCGACGGTCGCTACGCAGCCAAGGTCGCTGTTTTGCGACCGTACTTTTCGGAATTCGCGCTGATGAAATATCGCACCGTAGTCGAGCTGAAATATCTGGAGGCGCTCGGCGACGAGGCGAAGATCCGCGAAGTCGCGAAATTTTCTGCGGCGGAACGCAAGTTGGTCGATCAAATGTTGCTGAATTTTTCGGGAAAAGATGCCGCCGAGATCAAGCAAATCGAAGCGACGACGAATCACGATGTGAAAGCAGTCGAATATTTTTTGCAGCGAAAGCTCGAGAAAACCAGCCTCCGAAAGCGCATCCCCTTCCTGCACTTCGCGCTGACTTCGGAAGATGTGAATAATCTGGCTTACGCGCTGATGGTTCGGGACGCCGGGAAATACGAAATCCTGCCGGAACTAAAGAAACTCCACGCCGAGATTTTGCGCCGGGCGAAAAACTGGAAAAATCTCCCGATGCTCGCGCGCACACACGGTCAGCCCGCCACGCCGACCACGCTCGGCAAAGAATTTTTCGTCTTCGCGAAACGACTCGAACGCAAAATCACGCAACTCAGCAAGCAAGAAATTCTCGGCAAACTGAATGGCGCGACCGGAACTTTCGCCGCGCACGCCATCGCTTTCCCGGAAGTAAATTGGGAGAGTTTTTCGCAGAAATTTATCCGCAAGCTCGGACTCACGCCGAATCTCGCGACGACGCAAATCGAGTCGCACGACTGGATCGCGGAAGTTTGCGACGAGTTGCGGGGCGTGAATAATATCCTGACCGATCTCGCGCGCGACATTTGGAACTATATTTCTTGGGGTTTTTTCAAGCTCCAGAAGAAAGAAGGCGAAGTCGGAAGCTCGACGATGCCGCACAAAATCAATCCCATCGATTTCGAAAATGCCGAGGGCAACTTCGGACTCGCGAATGCGCTGCTTGGTTTCCTATCGGACAAATTGCCAATCAGTCGAATGCAGCGCGACCTGACTGACTCGACGGTGCTGCGCAATCTCGGCGTCGCAGTCGGCCACGCTTTCCTCGGCTGGCAGAGCCTCACGAAAGGTCTCGGAAAATTGGAAGTCAATCGCCCGAAAATTTTGGCTGATCTCGAGGCGAATCCTGAGGTTTTGGCGGAAGCAATCCAAACGATTTTGCGGAAAAATGGCGACGCCTCGGCTTACGAAAAATTGAAAAAGCTGACGCGCGGCGAACAATTGTCGGTCGAGCTGATTCACGAATTCGTGCAGAATTTGGACATCCCGGCAGCTGACAAAAAACGCCTGCTCGCACTCACGCCGGAAAAATATGTCGGCATCGCTGGGAAGTTGGTGAAATAAAGGCAAAATTATTTTTTAATTTGAGATTTCGCTAAAAATTTCATTTAACTCTTCGTTTTCCAGAATATTCTGTAATTCTTTTTCGTTATTGCAAAATTTAATAACCTCTTCTAAATCTTTGCCTTTAAGTCTTAAGTAGCTCTCCAAATCCCCCTCTTTAAGTATGAAAACTCCGGCTTTATATTTTTCCTCAATTTTCCGTTCAATATTTTCCCATTCTTCTCTATCTTTACTTTTAATATATTTTATTAGCTCTGAATACGGAGTAACTTTATTAAATATATGTATCGCTAATTCCTTAAGTTTTTTGAGATTATCAGAGTCTAAAGAAGGATTATCTATAAAATTATAAAGGTGCTCAAAGAGTGGTTTTGAGTTGATCTTTTTTTTATTCACTTTATCTCTTATCTTTTTATAACACTTATCCTTAAGCTCATTTTTATACTCCGACAATTTACTGGAACTTAAAATACTAAATTCAGTCACATTGTCCCAGTCCCCTATGAAATAATTTCTAATTTCAAACTTATCAAGAAATGGTTTCCAGGTTTTTTCATAATTACCTTTTCCGTCAATTCTGATTATTTCTAAATTTTCTTCAATTTTTTTGTCAGACTTGAACTGATTCCAAAAGCAACGAAAAAAATATTCATCGCTATGCCCTTCGACCAAAACAACTTTGTTTGTAAAAAATATTTTTGCTGAATTTGTGTAATGAAGAATCTGAATTAAAGTTTTTTGTTTTTCCCCTTTAATTTTAGGATGGATAATTTTAGTATTATTTTTCTCATCTTTATAAAATCTATAAACATTATTTATGGTTTCTTTCTGAATAAAAACTGGAGAATGCGTAGCAATAAAAACCTGAGCATTTTTGCTTATTTCCAGAAGAGATTCTAATAATTTTTCTTGTAAATCAGGATGCAGAAAAACTTCCGGCTCATCTATAAAAAATATCTGCGACTTATTTTCAGTCTTTTGACTTTTTAAAAAAGACTGAATGACGCAAAAAAGAAAAATCCTTTGCATACCTGAACCTTCTAGTTCCATCCATCTTTTATTAATCTGCAGGTTTAATTTTTCAAAAAGAAAGTCTGCATATCGATATCCTATTTTGATTTTCTTGCCAGAGAAATATGCTCCTAGGTTCTTCTGGACAGCTCTCCCGAAATTAGTCTTAGAATATAAAACTTGAAATCTTTCATTAAGAATTTTTAGACTTCCATCTTTAAACTCTCCCTGGCTTTCTTTGAGAAATTTGCCAATTATTTCTGCGTGCTTGTCTTGTCTTTCGTTGGCATTTATAAATTCATAATCAACATCTTTCTTTTTCTCAATTTTATCTCTTAGTTCATAATCTTCTTCATATTCTCCAAGAGTTTTTTTAGACAAACGCCAAAAACCAGTCTTGGAATCGCGCAAGGTTTCTATAAAATTATTTTGAGATTTTTCAAATTTACAATGAATTTCAATATCTTTTTTGGAATCATTTTTCCAATCTTTTTCATTGCCTCTCAACTCATAGGCTGTCCCTTTTAATAGCAATGAAAAGGCTTCTATCAAATTTGATTTCCCAGAATTATTAGCTCCAACAAAAATATTCAAACCACTTCCACGAGTTTTTTTATCTGGAGTGTTAAATTCAATTTCCCCGCTATCTTTAAAACTTTTAAAGTTTTTAATATGAGCAGTTTTGATAAACATAGCTTTTATTTACTGGATTATAATTTTACTACTTCTTAGCTTTATCCTTTATCGTTTTTCCTTTATCCTTTCTCTATGCAAAACATCAAGAAAATTCTTCACGATTCGACAGCGCTGATTTTGGAAGGCAAAAGCCGAGTGCGAAATGATCGACTCGTCGAGCAAATTGGCGAACTCGAGAGTGCGATGAACGCGCCGGATTTTTGGAGTGATTCGACGCGCGCGCAGGCGATTTCCCAGAAGCTCGCGAATCTGAAAAAAACCGTCGCCATCTGGGAAGCACTCGAGTCACAGCACGCCGACCTGCTCGAGCTGGTCGCGCTGACGAATGAGGACGATGCGAAGTCGGTCGAAGAAATTCGCAGCGAGGCGGCGGCGTTTGAGCAAAAATTAAAAGAAGCCGAGACGACACTTTTCCTCAGCGGCGAATACGACGCCGGCGATGCCATCCTCGAGGTCAAGGTCGGCGCGGGCGGAGTCGATGCCGCGGATTGGGCGGCGATGCTACTCAGGATGTATCTGCGTTTCGCTGAGAAAAAAGGCTGGAAAACGCAGATTCTCGAAAAGTCGGAGGGCGAAGAAGCCGGTCTGCGTTCGGCGACGGTCGAGCTGCGCGGCGAAAATGTCTTCGGACTTCTGAAGGGTGAAAAAGGCGGTCATCGACTCGTGCGGCGCAGTCCGTTTAATTCGGCGCATTCGCGCGAGACGAGCTTCGCGAAAGTCGAAATTTTGCCGCTCATCACGGACGACAACGCGGTCGAGATCAAAACTGAAGATCTCCGCGTCGATACTTTTTGCGCGAGTGGCGCGGGCGGTCAGCATGTGAATCGCACGGAATCTGCCGTGCGCCTCACGCACCTGCCAACCGGCATCGTCGTGAGCTGTCAGAATGAAAGGAGCCAACACCAAAACAAAGAATGCGCGCTCGAAATCCTGCGCAGCAAATTGGCGGAGCGGAAAATCGAAGAGCGCGAAGCGGAGGAAGCGCAACTGCGCGGGAAAAATTTGAAAGCGGATTTCGGCGGCGACACGATTCGCAGCTATGTTTTGGACGACAAAAGAGTGAAAGACGCGCGCACCGGCTGCGAGACGCACGACCCGGAGAAAGTTTTGGACGGCGAAATCGAGGAATTTTTGCGAGCTTATTTAATTTGGCGGAAATGATTTTGAAGATTGAAACCGGCGAGCAGAATCCGATTTTGCGGCAGAAATCCGTGGCGGTTTCGCAGATCGATAAAAAGCTAAAGAAATTTCTGAAAGCGATGGCCGAGACGATGCTCGCGAAAGATGGTGTCGGACTCGCCGCGCCGCAGGTCGGCGTGAATGAGCGCATCGTCGTCTTGAATTTACGGATTGATAAAAAGAAGTGGCAGACGGTCGCGCTCGTAAATCCGGTAATTCTCGATGCGAGCGTCGCGACGATTTGCGACGACGAAGGCTGCCTCTCACTGCCGGGCGTCGTCGGCGAAGTCGAGCGCTTCGCGACAGCGACGGTGAAATTTCTGGACGAGAATGGTGCGACGAGAATTCTCGAGCTCGAAGGGCTAAATGCGAGAGCGATTCAGCACGAAATCGACCACCTCGACGGCATGCTCTTCATCGACCGCGCCACGAAAATCCGGAAGGACAAATGAATTTACTTACGCGAATCTCGAAACTGCTTTTAGACTTGAGCGGCGAAAAATTTTCGAATTTTCAAGTCTCGTAATTTACGAAATAATTTTGAGGCTCCAACCTATCCGCACTGAAACTTCAAGCGTTTTAGTTTTTTACCATCGTTAACCCACCACCTAGGTGGTGGGTTAACTTGTTTGTAGATTCCGTAAATTTGAAAATTCGTTCAGCGCAAAGTCGTGGAATTGGCGCTCTCCGCATTACTCGGCTCGGACTCGTCTTTGACTGCTTCAGTTCCAATTTCTGGAGTTTCGAGAAGCACCGCGCTTTCGCCACGAAACAAAATCGGCGGCTGAAGCAGATCCTGCTGCTCGAGAATTTCGGCGACGAGCGGAACGACGACTGATTTTTGATAAATGTTGGGATTCTGGGAAATGACGGGAAAACGCAGTGCTGGCAGAATCAATTCCTCATTCGCGCCGTTGGCATAATTCCAGTATTTCAGCAGAATTTGCTCTGGCTGACCAAGCTCGATCTCGACGACATTCGCGCCCTCAGACAAATAACCGCCCCACCACAAACCGCCTCGTTCGAGAAATTTGCGGAAGAGTGCTTCGTCAGTGACTGCCGCGTATTGCGAAGATTCGTAATCTTGCGTGGCAAGTCCGTACAGATTCGTCGCGCGACCACTGCGCTGATCGACATTCACACTGAGACCCTCTTTATCCCCGCTTGAATTGTAGACAAATTTATTTTCCACTTGGAGCGGGTAAATGACGGTAGCGGATTCAGGAAAATAAAAATCGCTCTCGGCTCCCGTGAAGCGCGCCAATTCGCTTTGCCAAGCATAGCCAATCTCAGGCGCACCGTAGTTTTTCAAATTCACCTTGAACTGGCTGATGAGCTCATGAGCCGCGGCGAGAATTTGTGCATCCGGCAACATATCCGCGCGACCAAGTCGCAGGCTTTCGTAGCAATCCGGCGCAGTACAATCAAGATAAGGATTCGGCCATTTGAGTGAATTTTGATTGAGCGAAACACTGCCATCTTCGAAATTGACGAACGCCGCATAACCAAAATCACGATTCTCGACGATGTTGTAATTTTGGACTTGAGCATCTTGCAGTGTGCTCAGGTCGAGCAAACCAAAGTCGAATTTGGCGAGCGAATTCGCGAGACTCGCCGTCGCCGCGGAATTCTTAACGCGACGAAGCACTTCGACTTCACCGCCCGGCAAATTGAGCGTGCCTCTGTACACATATTTGTAGGTCTCGAAATCGGGCGCGATTTTGGAATCAGCTGTCAGCGCTGCCCCGCCACCACCGCGACCAGCAACTGGCACTGCACCCGTGCCACCAGCGAGTGAACCGAACGCGCGCGGAGCGACTGATTGAACTGTGAATTTTGCGACTGAATCGCTTGAGGAAATAACACGGTCGTAATTTTGAACGCCAAATAAAACGGCAAGCGCGACCGCTGCTCCCGCGAGGGAGTAGAAAAATTTTTGCATTCTGAAGGGATTAAAAGATAATTTAGGTGGAGGGCTTTTGAATTGCCGAGCGCGCGCTAGCAACTCATTTTTTAGCCTTTTTTTGAAACTCGCATCAATCTCTGAGTGCGGCTTCGCCGCGAGCATTTTTTGCGCCAGTACGCGAATTTCTTTTTCGATCTTCGCGAACTCAGGATCGAGTGAAATCAAGTCGGCAACAATTTCATCAAGAATTTTGGACATTTCAGAAAGTTAAAGGGAACAATAAGAGCGCGACGACGATTTCTTTTTTTAGGCTTTTGAGCCCACGCGCGAAATCCATTTTGACCGCCGCCTCAGATTTACCGAGCACTTCAGCGATTTCGCGAAACTTCAGCCCTTCCCAAATCCGCAGCAAAATTATTTCGCGCTGGCGCGGCGAGATCTTTCGCAAGGCCGCGCGAATCTCCGTGAACTCTGCTTGAGAATCGAACTCAGCCGAGACATCGGTCTCGCTCGCGAGATCAAAAACATCGTCAATGTTTTTGGAGTCTTTTTTCGTACGGTAAAAATCGATAACTGAGTTGCGCGCGATGGCATAAATCCAGGAATTGAAACTGCCCTTATGCGAATCGAAAGAACGGATTTTTTCCAACGCGCGCGTGAAAGTTTGCGAAGTGAGATCCTCCGCTGTCTCACGATGAAAAGTTTTGTAAAAAATGAAGGCGTAAATTTTTTGCGCAAAAAGCTCGTAGATTTCCGCAAAAAGCTCCAGCTCCCCTTTTTGAATACGCGCGATAAGTTCGATTTCGACAGTCTGCATCTGAATTTATTACGCCGGAAATCCGAAAAGGTAACTTAACCGAAGAGCAAAATCCCCACGACGACCGCGCCATTCGCGAGAATCCAAAGCAAATACATGCGCGCAATCATCTTCTCGTGGTGGACGAGACCGTAGGCGAAAATTGGGAAATTGAAAGCCAAGTAACTTCCCCAGGAAATCAACGAAAGACCTTCGGCGTCTTGGAGCGCGTAAATTTTGTAAATCTGCGGCAGCGTGAAAATCGGTCCGAGCACCGAGGCGACCAGCACGATGCGGTCGAGGATGCGCACTCCTTTTTCGGAAAGCAGCGGTCGCGGTGACTTGGTTAAATTTTTGCGGCGGCGGAGATGGTACAGCGGATGGGCAGACATCGAAAAAATTTTACGACGATTATCGGATTTTGCGAAATAGGGATTTGGATTTGAAAAAAATTCGAATCAATCTCGACCACCTGAGCGCGCCAACTTCATGATTATTTCAATCGAGAAATTTTATTTCTTCCTTTCACCAAACCAACAATGCCCGCAATAATCACCAGTAAGCCAAGCAGCTGACAGCCAGGACTGTCATCAAATCCGCCATAAATAAACAAAAAAGCGCCAACCAAGACTGCGAGAATGCAATATAAAATCTTAATTTTTCCCATGTGCTAATTTTAAGCGAAAATTTTTTCGAATGTCTGTTTTTATGAATTGGCGGAGAGGGAGGGATTCGAACCCTCGCGCGAGCTTGCGCCCGCCTACAGCTTTAGCAAAGCCGCCTCTTCAACCACTTGAGTACCTCTCCGCGAGGGTGGCAGCTCACGGATTTTGCCGAAAAATCGCCGACTAAGCAATCTTCTAAGGCTTTAATTTTTTGCTTGAAGATCGGGCGGTTGTACGATTTTATTTTTTTTAAAAAAAATTGCCAAAGTGAAACCACTCACGATCAAACCAGTCCAAAAACCAAAACCCAAATAATCAAAACTAAAGTTCGACTGCAGCAACCAAAGCAAGGGACCGGCCAACATCGCCATCGCCAAGTATTTTTGCAATTCGAAAGTTTGGATTGGCAACTTCAGCTCCGCACCAAAGCGCGGCAACAACCAAAGTAAAACTAAAGCAGTCGAAGCCACGACCGTAATCCTGCCATAACCGTGCCAACCGTTGTAATTGTAGCCACCAAGCATGCCGATGGAGACCGACGACCACGGTAAAAAAGTCGAAGCAAAAGCCAAGACCGCTCCCAATAAAATTTGCTTTTGGATTTGGGAAGTTTTAACAAACTTATCTTTGAGATTCTTGATGGCAATCATGCAAAAGAATTAATCTGAGCGAATTTTGCCGAAAGAACGACGATTACGCAATTTGCAAGATCTTTAGCTCGTCAATCCAAGCACTTCACCGTTGCGTTTTTTGGAAAAAAATTGCCAGCGTGAGACCACTCGCTATGAGTGCCAACCAGAAACCAAGTCCGAGATAAGCAAAACCAAAACCGGATTGGAGCAACCAGAGCAAGGGGCCAGCCAGCATCGCCAGTGCCAAATATTTTTGTAAATCGGCATCCGGAATCGGAAGTTTCAAATTGACGCCGAAGAGCGGCAAGAGCCAAAGCAAGATCAAGCCGGCCGACGCCAAGACCGTGAGCAAACCAATACCATGCCAGCCGTTGTAATTGAAGCCGCCGAGCATGCCCATCGAGACGGACGACCACGGCAAAAATGTCGCAACGAAGGTGACCGCAGCACCGATTAAAATCTGCCTCTGCCGTTTGGGAGCCTTAGCGAATTTTGCTTTGAGATCTTTCACTTCAGTCTTAGGCATGGGCAAGAATTAAACTGAGAGAATTTTGCCGAAAAATCAGCGGTCGCGCAATTCATTAATTTTCGCAAGAATAATTTCCTTCTCAATGATGCCTGCCATCCTTTCAATCTCTGCGCCATTTCGGTCGAGGAAAATAAACTCAGGAATTTCGTGCACGCCCCACTGCGTCAGTAATGCCGGACTGACATCGGCATCGATGAATTCGGTCACGAGCCAGGGATTTTCTTTTTCAATCTCCGCAAAACGCGGCTTCATCGTGATACAGCCGACACAACTCGGCGAGCCAAATTTGAGGACTTTCATTTTTAAAATTTAGACGGAACTATTTTAACGCAAAAATAGCTCGACCTATTTGGCTGAGCTATTTTTGTTTTTGGCTCCAGTGCTGATTTCATTCAGCAATCCGAGGATTGAAGAATGAGTGATTGAGAGATTTTTGATTCGACGAGCGAA